>CABTAA010000050.1 GCA_902482615.1 uncultured Collinsella sp. | reverse complement strand
CGCATCCGTGAACGAGCGCCAGCGAGCCACACGTCGTAAAGCCCGCGCTTTGCACGCAGCTCACGTCGGTCACGCAGGGAATCTCAAAGGCACCGGCAAGCTCGGGACCGATCTGGGCCGTATCGCCATCCACCGCCATCTTGCCGCAGATGAGCAGGTCGAAGTCCTCGTCGAGCGCTTCGATGCCGCACTTGAGGGCGTAGGTGGTTGCCAGGGTATCGGCACCTGCAAAGGCGCGATCGGTCAGCAGCAGCGCGTCGTCGGCACCGCGGGCGATGCAGTCGCGCAGCAGCGATTCGGTCGCGGGGATGCCCATCGACACCACCGTCACGCGCACGTCCATGCCAAAGCCGATAAAGTCGTCCTTCAGCGCCAGCGCGCATTCCAAAGCACTCGCGTCAAAGGGATTAATGACCGCCTGCTTGCCATCGCGCACGATGGTATTGGTCTTGGGGTCCATCTTGACCTCGGTGCTGCCCGGCACGGCCTTGACGCACACCACCATATGGAAATCGCTCATCTTCACGCGCCCCCTTTCTGGACGAGCTCATCCAAGAGCTTCTCCGAAAACAGGTTGCCGCGACCCAGCTGCCCGTCGGGATCGAGCTGGAGCTTGAGCCGCGCCGACTCGACCATGGCCTCGTGACCGTACATCGTCTCCAAGAAGCCCGCCTTGATCTTGCCGACGCCGTGTTCTGCGGAGACGGCGCCGCCCATGACCGTGACCTCGAAAGCCCACTGGGCAAAGAGTTCTCCGCCGCGGCGATAATCCTGCGCATCGCGCGGCAGAATGTTCACATGCAGATGGTTGTTACCGATGTGCCCCCAGGCGGCAGATTCAAGCCCACTTTCGGCCAACGTGCGGCGATAAAGGGCGATGACATCGGCCAGGCGCGCGTTGGGCACCGACATGTCCGAGCCCAGTTTGGTGATGGTGGGATCCGTGTGGCGGCGCTCGTCGATGAGCATGTTGACGCTCTCGGGGACCGCATGGCGGAAGAATCGCTGACACTCGCGATCGGCCTCGGTGCGCGCGACCCATGTCGCATCGTCACTGCCGCCCGCAAGCTCCAGTACCCACCCCAAGTGATACAGCTCCTCAGTCGCCTGAACTTCGTCGTCGCAGTCGAGCTCCACGTAGACACAGACCTTGGCCTCTTTGTCGAGCGCAGGCAGCGAGGCGAACGCGGTCGACTGTTCACGCTGACGACGCAGGATATCCAGGGCGCCCGCATCGAAATATTCGATGGCAACCGCATGGGACAGGACGGGACGCACAGAATCGGTGAAGGACACGGCCTTGTCTTCGCTGTCAAAGAAGCAGCTCACGCCCCAAACGACCGCAGGCGCCGCCTGCAGGACAATCTCGAGCTCGGTGATGACGCCGATTGTGCCACACGCACCAATAAACAGATCGATGGCATCCATATCGTCAGCAACGAAATAGCCCGAAGCATTTTTGGTCTTGGGCATGGTGTAGTCGGGAAGGTCGAGCTCGAGAGCACGGCCCGCTGCCGTCACGAGCGACAGGTGGCGGCCCTGGGCAAAAGCCTCGCCGCGCTGAAGCTCAAGCAAATCGCCATCAGCCAGCGCGACGTGGAGTCCCGTGATATGTGGGCGCATGGGGCCGTAGGCGTAGCTGCGGGCACCGGAGGCGTTACATGCCGCCATGCCGCCCAGACAGGCAGATGCCTCGGTGGGATCGGTGGGAAAAAACTGCTCGGGGGCCTCTTGAAACTCATCGTAGGCCTTAAGCGATGCCTGGTCCCAGCCAGCGGTCGGCAGCACTTTCTTGCTCAGCTGCTTGCGCAGCTCCGAGAGCACAACGCCCGGCTCCACGCGCAGCAAAAATTGGCCTTGTTCATCGCGGCGAAGGCCCAAGTAGCGATTCATACGGGAAGTATTGAGGATATGCCCGCCGTGGGGCACGGCACCGGCGGCAAGGCCGGTTCGGGCGCCCTGAACCGTTACCGGGACACGCTCGGCATGGAGCTTTTCCAAAATGGCACGGACCTCGTTTTCCGTTGTCGGAAACGAGATGCTCGATGCTTCGCCCGATGCGCGAGATTCATCGCGGCCATACTCTTCGAACTCGTCGGTGAAGGGTTTGATGGTTGCAGACACGCGAACTCCCCCTTTAGCTAACTACAGTGTTTGCAGGGAGATGTTACCGCATCGTTTCGTCGACGTGTTCGAGACCGTCTCCATAATTGGCGATTTTTACGTTCATGCAATTCGGCGAGCGGCTGGATTTCCTCGGCAGACGATGCTTTTGACGCATATGGCCCCGCCGTCACTGACCGCGCGATTGTCGCTCGAAAAAAGTTGGAGTATTTTTTGCCGCCTTTTACCTGCGGAGACGCCAATCCGTCAAGCATTTGGTCAGAAATTGGTCAAGTAGCGGCTGATACGGTCGGCGTCGACAGCCAAAACCGATAGAAGTTTTGGCCCAGAAGCAGGGAGGTTCCCATGGCATATTACTGGCCCCAGTACGGCATCGCCATCGAAGTCGACGACGATCCCCATCTCCTGCCTTTCGACGAAGAGGCATTCCCCGATACGACGGTCTACCACGTTACCACCGATGTGATCTGCGACCCCGAGTCGTTCTCGGCGCTCGCCCACCACATCGCGCATATCCACGACATCGAGCTCCCTCCCGACTTCGAAGAGCTCGTCTACTCGCGCCGCCTGATGCTTCACATGCTCTTTGGAGCGGACCCGTCCACCTTTGCGCGCATCTATACCGCCAAGGATGCCGCATGAGCGCGAAGAAGCCACCCCGCTTTGCAGGCCTGGGTCGTCGCAAGAAGCTCATCGTTGCCTGCTTGGCCATCGTCTGTGCCCTTGTCGCCGTCGGACTATACGCTTGGCAGTCGCAGCCCGTACCCGAGGCGGGCGCTTCGGTTACGACGGCCGAGGGCA
Organism: uncultured Collinsella sp.; assembly: GCA_902482615.1. GTDB lineage: Bacteria > Actinomycetota > Coriobacteriia > Coriobacteriales > Coriobacteriaceae > Collinsella. The sequence continues at coordinate 6,648 of CABTAA010000050.1, read as the reverse complement.
AAACGCGTCAGGAAATCCAAGATGAGCTCGACGCCATCGTCCGCGACAACATGATGACGATTTCGGTCGCGCCGGTCGCTCAGCTGCAGGAGGACGGCAAGCTGCGCGTCAACGTGCAAAACGTCCAAGACAATAAATTTCCCCAGCGATTCCGCGTCATCCAAAACGACGAGACCATGTACGAATCCGGTGTGGTCGAGACCGGCAAGACAATCGAGACGTGCCCCGCCGGCGACATCAAAGAAGGCGAGGCGTACATCGAGATCCAGGCACTCGATGCCAAGACCCTCGACAGCCACGGCAATCCGACACGTGTCAAGGTACGGGTTGAGCAAGCCGAGAACTAGCCTTCCGGCCGACGCGGCACCGCACGCAATTCACCAGCATTCGTCCAATCATCGCGGGGACGGCCCGCGGCGAATAGAAAGGAACGACCATGGACATCACCAGGAACATGAACGGAGCCAGAGCGCTCGTCGTGGGCGCAGGGCTCGCGCTCGCGCTCGCAATGGGTGCCGTCCCGACGCCAGCTATGGCGGCCGGGCGCGTTGGAACCACGAAAGTAATGGTCAGGACCGAGATCGACAACGTTGAGTTCAAAGTTCCGACGGTTATTCCCTTCGTCGCCAAGGCTGACGGCACGCTTCAGGGCCCCTCAGAAGACGCGACCACCATCGACAATCATTCGGCCTACGGCATCCATGTCACCAACATGAAGATCGACGCCATGAACACCTGGACCATTGCTGCCGACGCCAAGGCCGGAACCGCGCAGAACTCCATCGACTTTAAGGTCGGCCCCGACGGCGCGCTCCAGAACGCCAGCGCCGCAACGCAGGGGACGGGCCTCGATCTTTCCAAGAACGCAGCCTTCGACATGGGCTACCAGGGCATTGCCGGCGGCAAGGACAAAATTAAGCTCAAGACAAGCGGAAACGTCGCCCGCGTCACGCGCGACATCTTCCGCGTAACCGGCGAAGGCGATCAGGTTGCAACGATCACCTGGACGGTCGAGCCCGGTGCGCACACGGCATAAGGCTGTCGCCCTGGCCGCCGCCGTCAGCATCCTAGCGTTTGGGCCAGCCATGGCCTTTGCCCAGCAAGAACAGGCGCAGGCCGCCACGCAAGTGACGGTCGACCTCTCGGAGCTCGACCGCGGCGATCGCGAGGAACCGTTGGCGCAGACAGGCGACAGACGATGGCTCTTGGCAGCAGGCGCCACAGCAGCAGGCGCGGGAACCGCCGGCCTCGGCCTGCACATCAAACGCAGCCAGAAACAAAACACGGACAGGCCGCACTAAATTAGCTAAGGAGACCCCATGGCATCGAAGAACCTTTTGCCCGTCGTCGCACTCTGCGGCGCGCTCGCAACCGGAACGCCTGTCGCCGCTTGGGCGACTCCCGTCATGGCAGACTCCTTACCAGCAGCCCTAAGTTCCGCACCAAATCCGTCGAGCGCCATTGCGTGCAAGCGTTTTTCGATCGCACAGGCCGCAATCTCGACCTCGGGATGCCTTCGTCGTAATACGGACGGCTCGATAGTCGTGGATATCAATCGTTCGAACAAGGCAAACGGCTCCCAGGCGGGGTGCGCCGTCTGCACGTGGCGCTCGGTTGTGCTCGATGCAGATGGCGATCCATGCAATTTAGAGCTGCGCATCGACATCGCTTCGATCGATGACTCGGCGAACGGAGCGAAGGTCGCCTTCGACGGTACGTTTTTCGAGAAAGGAGGCGGTATATGTCTGGGCTGCGCCGCCGCGAATGCAGACGACACGCAGCCCACCCTCTCATTCACGGCATCGTTGCGGCTGACCAAAGCCGGCACCGATGCCATCGCGGCGGGAGAAGCGTCCCTGCTGTTCTACGCCGTCAGCGCCAAAGACACAGACGCTCATTTCGAGAAGCCAGCCGGATCACTCAGTCTTACACGAGGGATAGAGGCAGGCCCTATTGAAATCGATGCCCACGCGCAAAGCAGGCAACGCATTCTTGCCGACCCGGCGCTTCTCGAAATGGAGTGGAACGGATCCGGAGCCATCGGAATTCTCCCCTCCGCGCTTGACGCCAAGACGCTCCCCTCAAACGACGAACCCATCAACGCAACCATACAAGAAGAGAGCACGGATAAAGAAGCAGGTGCGGGCGACACGCCGTCGCCGACAAACAGCGTCCCAGCTTCTTTCGAAGCACCGAATGAGCCCGCTACCGATCCAAACGATCCCGAGTTCGCGGACAGTCTGGGGCTTGCTGATCCTCAAGAGATCGATGAAGGTAACTGCTGCGTGCTTGCCGCGCTCGACCACATAGAGGTCATCGACGCTGCGAACATTGAAGTTGCCGCCGCCAATCAGCCCGTCCGCAAGTCGGCTATCATCGCATTTCCCGAATCCATCGAAGTCGTCTTTTTGCCATCGGGCGAGGTCGTGGCCCCAACACTGCTCACCTTGTTGGGCGCCAAGAATACTCGAAACGAAATTAAAAAGGTCACGGTTGTCGACCCTGCAACCACCGCCAAGCTGCGTCTATACGCCGTTGCTCCAGACGGAGGCAAGACCTTGGAATTCGATGGTGACACACTCCTAGCCTGGCGACGTCTGGACATTATGCAAGACGTCTCGTATCAGATCGAACTCGAAGGGTTTGATCGTGCCCGCGATGCCAATATCATCGCCGCGGCTATTGAATCCCCGCAGCGGCTTATGACACTGCGCTTTGAATACTATCCCTATGTCCCGACAACCACCTGAGGCTTAAATGCTGCACATCATTCCTAACACCACTTATATAACGTATTAGATGAGTCGCGATGTGCCTCGCATTTCGTTCTGCTACGATTGCCACGTTGGCATCAATACAGGAGGGCTCATGCCGGGCTTGGGAACAATCATCAACGTTGTGCTTTTAGTTGCGGGCGGTCTTTTGGGATTAGCGGGCGGCCGCTTCATCACACCGCGCATCCAAGACACGCTCATGAAAGCATCGGGGCTGTGCGTCCTGTTTATCGGCCTTGGCGGCACCATGCAAAAGATGCTCCTTATCGATGGGAAGGCGCTAGCGACCACCGGCACCACCATGCTCATCGTCTCATTTGCGCTCGGTTCGCTCATCGGCGAGGCCGTCAACTTGGAAGCCGCCATCGAGAACCTTGGCGAATGGCTCAAGCGCAAGACCGGCAGTGAGGGCGATAACGAGTTCACCAACGCTTTTGTCTCGACTTCACTCACCGTGTGTATCGGCGCCATGGCAATTGTGGGATCGATCCAGGACGGCCTGCTCGGCGACTGGTCAACGCTTGCCCTCAAGGGCGCACTGGACTGCATCATCGTCTGCACCATGACGGCGTCGCTCGGACGCGGCTGCATCTTCTCGGCCCTGCCCGTAGCCGTGTTCCAGGGGACGATCACGTTGTTTGCCGGCGCGCTCTCCCCCATCATGACCACAGCAGCCCTCAACAGCCTTTCGCTCGTAGGCTCCATGCTCATCTTCTGCGTCGGCGTCAACCTCATCCGTCCTCAGACCTTCCGCACGGCCAATATGCTCCCCTCCGTCGTCATCGCCGTCATCTACGCCCTCCTGTTCTAAATCTATCAACGCAGCGGTATCTCGAACACCTGTTTGATGCTGTGCTATGATATGAGGTCACCGTAGCTGCGTTCGAGAGGAGGAGCGGTGGCCGACCAGGACATCAAGATGCTCATCGAGCGCATTATGGCCGAGGCCCGGACCCATCAGTCTGCCCGCTTCTCACATGAAGTCTACGCAGACGAGCCGATTCTCAAAACCGGCCGACAGATGCAGAATTTCCTCCCCGACCAGTACCGTAAAATGCGCGAGATATCGCGCTGGCAGGATGACCCCAAGGGCGGTGCGGGCCGCTGGCTTTCGGAAGCCGAGCTTTTTTACCGCCAGGGCCTGCTGATGGCCGACTTTGAGGACGACTGTCCCTACAACGGCACCTTTAAGTCGTACTTTCCCACCTACAACGCCATGAGCGACCGGCAGCTGCGCGGCTACTTTACCTGGCGTGCCCAAGTGCGCCGCGGAACCGTCGAGGAAACGTCTACGTCCTTTGCCTTTCTGTATCTCTATGAGCTGATTTGCGGCATTGGCGTAGATGACCCGTTCGACGGTTTTAACAAGATCAAGGCCTTTTGGGATGTCTATCGCGCCTTCGAGCCCGGCATTGATCGGTTTGCACGCGTGTGGTTGCAGGATTACGCCGTATTCCATGGGCTCGACCCCAAGCTGCTCCGCGACTCTAAAACCGTCATGTTCGATAACGCCCTTATCGAGCTGCGGCGCGCGGCACGAGACCTTGTACCGGCACCGGCACCGTCCGACCAGACCCCCAAACGTCGCAAAACCTCCGAGCCCACGCTCCCCCTTCCGCCCGATGAGGTGCGCGAGGAGCGACTCATGGCCGCCATCAACGCCCTCTCCACGTACAACCTAAGTAACTCGCGGCTTGACCGCAGCCACCACCGCGATCTGCGCCACGTGGCATGCGCCGTGTATGTCCGCATGGCGCGCTACTATGACACGCACCGAAAGACCGGCATCGTAGCGAGCTTGTTTGGGGAGGAGACGGCCATGCCCTACACCATGTTTGCCTCGGCCGTATTCTTTGCGCCCGAGCGCCACGAGGACTGCGAATACCGCCTGGATCCCATCCACATCTACCGTTGCCAAAACGGCTTTTGGGAATGTATGCGTATCCATGGTAGTAGGCAAAAGAGCAGCAAGCTCGGTGAAATGATGCGCGCCTGCGACCAACGCCTGCGCCTGGCGCTGGACCCCGCCCATCCCCTTAAGGAAGAAAAGGTCCCCAAATATATGGCCAAGATTATCGATGACGAGATTGTGGCATGGCTTTCGTGGGACGCCGCACACCAGCCCGTCAAGATCGATATCGACCTGACTCAGCTGGGGCACATTCGGAGCGCCGCTGCGCAAACGCGCGAAGCACTTTTAATCGACGAAGAGCGCGAGGACGGCGCACCTGTGGAAGCCGAGGCAGCGGACTCAGGGCAACCGGAAGCCGAGCCCGTAGCCGACGCGATTGTCGAGGCGGTCGCGGCACCCATTCGGCAGGACGAGACCGACGAGCCAACCATATCCACCGAACAGTTTGGTGTCGTGGCACCGCTTCTCGCGCCGACGCCCGCGTTCGCAGCTGTTGCGCCCGCTGACGCCACGAACGAACTCACGCCTGCCGCAGACGCCTATCTCCGCGCGCTGCTCGAGCACAACGCAGTACAGGCGGAATCGGCGGTAGTGCAATCGGGGCAGAGCGAGGACATGCTCGTCGACAGCATCAACGAGGCGCTCTTTGACCTGGTGGGCGACACCGTAATTGAATTTAGCGCGGCAGGGCCGCAGATTATCGAGGACTACGAAGCAGACGTGAGAGGATACCTAGACCATGAGTGATACCGCATCCGCAGCGCCCCGTGTACCCAAACGCGTCGCTGCCGTTATCCTTAACTCGCTCAAGGGCGGCGTGGTCCCGCGCATCGGCCTTCCCTATATCACCGTGGGACGCGAGGTCGAGATTCGCGCCCTGCTCACCGATTTGAGTCTCATCGCCGATGGCGGCGCGAGCTTCCGCTTTTTAGTCGGTCGCTACGGAGCCGGCAAGAGCTTTTTGCTCCAGACCATCCGCACGCACGCCATGGGCGAGGGATTCGTCGTCGCCGATGCCGACCTATCCCCTGAGCGCCGCCTGCAGGGCGGCCAGGGACAGGGCCTTGCCACCTACCGTGAGCTCATCCGCAACATATCGACTAAAACGCGCCCCGAGGGCGGTGCACTCAACCTTATCCTGGATCGCTGGGTCGCCTCGTGTGCCGATGCCGATGAGTCTGCCGTCAATGCCCAACTGGCCCCGCTCGAGGAAATGGTCCACGGCTTCGACTTCTCCCGTATGCTCCGCCGCTACCGCGCGGCCGTATCCGAGGGCGACGAAGAAGCTATGAGCCGCGTGACCAAATGGATTCGCGGCGAGTACCGCACCAAGAGTGAGGCACGCGCCGAGCTGGGCTCCTCAACCATCATCAGCGATGACGACTGGTACGACTACGTCAAACTCATCGCTCGTTTTTTGGTTTGCAGCGGCTACAAGGGCATGCTGGTGCTCATCGACGAGCTCGTGAATCTGTACAAGATTCCCAACGCGATCACGCGCCAATACAACTACGAGAAGATCTTGACCATGTACAACGACACGCTCCAGGGCAAAGCGCAGTACCTGGGCATGATCATGGGCGGCACGCCAACCTCCATCGAAGACCGCCGCCGCGGCGTGTTCTCCTACGAAGCCCTGCGCAGCCGACTCGCTCAGGGCCGCTTTGCGCGCGAGGACCTTAAGGACATGCTCGCGCCCATCATCCGCCTGCAGCCACTCACCTATGAGGAACTGCTGGTGCTCATCGAAAAACTCATGCAGATCCATGCCGGCTACTTTGGCTGGACACCCACGCTTACCGAGAACGACTTGGTGGACTTTCTCAAGATCGAATTCGGTCGCGCGGGAGCCGATACGCACCTGACGCCGCGTGAAGTCATTCGTGACTTTATCGAGCTGCTCGATATCCTGTGCCAAAACCCCGACGCCAACGTGGCAGAGCTGCTGCAAAGCGTCGGCGG
>CABTAA010000049.1 GCA_902482615.1 uncultured Collinsella sp. | reverse complement strand
CCTACGCGCTCTGCCTGCGCGCATCTGATCGAGGGCGGCGCCGTATGTGTCAATGGCGAGACCTGCCTGTCCAAAAAGTATGCCGTGCGCTCCGGTGACCGCATCTCGGTCGACCTGCCCGAGCCGCACGATCCCACCGATGTGATTCCCGAGGCCATCCCGCTCGACATTCGCTATGAGGACGACTATCTCATTGTGCTCTCCAAGCAGCGCGGGCTGGTGTGCCATCCCGCCCACGGCCACGAGAGCGGCACGCTTGCGAACGCCTTGGTCTACCACTGCGGTATCGATCATCTTGGTACCGTGCAGGGTGAGGACCGCCCCGGCATCGTGCATCGCCTGGATCGCGATACCTCGGGCCTTATGCTCGCGGCAAAAGACGACGACACCCAGCGCGCGCTTCAAAATCTCATTCGCACGCGTACGCTCGACCGCCGCTATATCACGCTTGTCCACGGGCACATCGCCATGGACGAGGGCACCATCAATACCGGTATCGCCCGTTCTACGCGCGACCGCGTCAAGATGGCGGTTTCGGACGACCCCTTTGCCCGTCAGGCCATTACGACCTTTAAAGTCCTCGAGCGCTTTGATTCCACGCGCTTTGACGATGGTTATACGCTCGTTGAGTGTCATCTGTTTACCGGTCGCACGCACCAGATTCGCGTGCATATGCGTCATATCAACCACGCCTGCGTGGGCGATCCACTCTACGGCAAGTGCGATGCGCGCGCCGACCAGGGCCTGACCAGGCAGTTCCTTCATTCCTGGCGCGTGGCGTTCGGCCATCCCGTGACGGGGGAGCGTATTGAGTGCCGCGATGAGCTGCCGTGGGATCTTGCCGCGGTTCTCGACGACCTGGCTCCTCGCTCACTCGGTCGTACTGCCGCTGGCGACGAAATCGTTCCGCAGCTCGGTCTTCTCGAAGTCTAGCCAGTATTAGGTGGTTTCTTGAACTCGATTAGCCTGCGGTAAGATATACGGTTGTTTACGTAACGCGTTCTCGGGAGCCTGCATGCTCGCCTTTTTACAAACCAACACACCCATTGTGATCTTCAACCAGATTGTCGTCACGCTGCTCACGGTCTGCTTTCTGTACCAGGTGGTCTTCTTTGTCATTGGCGCTCTTCGTGGCGAGGTCGCGCCTCCTAAGGCCAAAAAACTCCATCGCTATGCTTTCTTTATCGCGGCGCATAATGAGGAGGCCGTGATTGCCAACCTCGTTCGCTCCATCAAGGACCAGGATTATCCGTCCGAGCTTATCGAGGTCTTCGTGGTCGCCGATGCCTGTGCCGATAACACGGCACAGCTCGCGCGCGAGGCGGGCGCCATCGTCTATGAGCGCAATGACCTGGCCCGCAAGGGCAAGAGTTGGGTCATGGACTTTGGTTTTGACCGCATCCTTAACGAGTATCCCGACACGTTTGAGGGCTACTTTATTTTCGATGCTGATAACGTCGTATCCCGCGATTACGTGTCCAAGATGAACGATGCCTTTGACCAGGGATTCCATGTGGTCACGAGCTATCGCAACTCCAAGAACTTTGGCAGCTCGTGGATCTCGGCAGCTAATGCTACCTGGTATTTGCGCGAGGCGCGCTTTCTCAACAACGCGCGCAATATCTGCAAGACTTCTTGCGCTGTCTCGGGTTCGGGCTACCTCATCTCCGCCAGTGTTATCGAGGGCATGCACGGCTGGCAGTTCCACACGCTGACCGAGGATATTCAGTTCACCACGTTCTGCGCCATTCACGGCATTCGCATTGGCTATGCGCCGGCGGAGTTCTTTGACGAACAGCCCGTGACGTTCAAGGCATCCTGGAAACAGCGCATGCGCTGGACCAAGGGCTTCTACCAGGTCTTTTTTACCTATGGCAAGCATCTTGTCAAATCGACGTTCCGCTATCATCGCTTTGCCGCCTACGACATGTTTATGACTATCGCTCCGGGCATGCTGCTGTCCCTGATCTCCATGCTCGCCAACGCGACCTTCCTCATCGTGGGCGGGCTCTCGCACGGCTTCTTGGCTACCGAAGTCGAGATGCAGGCGTGCGCCGCTTCGCTCATTATGACCTTCGCCATGATGTATCAGACCTTCTTTATCCTGGCGCTGCTCACGACTATCTTTGAGTACAAGCACATTCACTGCGCTCAAAAGTGGCGTCTGGTGACTAACCTGTTTACCTTCCCGATCTTTATGTTCAGCTATATCCCCATCACGGTGGCCGCGCTGTTCCTGAAGGTCGACTGGGTGCCGACGCAGCACGCCGTCAACGTTACCCTTGACGAGGTCATGCAAGGCGCCAAATAACCACCACCAAAACCACCGCAAAGGGGACAGGCACCTTTGTGGTGGTTTTTGCTTTTGCGATGCAGCTCGAGGAGGCGTCCGATGGTCTATATCCCGTTTTGGATTTGCATCTTTGCCGGCGTGGCAATTGATGCCCGAGAGCGACGGTTTCCCAATGGGCTTGCCGGCGCATGTGCCGTGGCGGCGTTGGCGGGTGTTTGGCTCGACCTCGGTTTGAACACAGCGCTTGACCACGCGGGTCTTGCCGTCATTGTTTATCTTGCTCTCGTGCTGACTGAGTCCCTCTGGCGGCGCCTTCGTCAAGCCCCGGGGATTGGCATGGGGGACGCCAAAGCACTCTTCGCGCTTTGCACGCTCGACCCTATGGGTGGCATCGTGGCATTTGCCGTCGCGCTCCTGGCCCTGGCCCTCTCCTGCCTCTTCACAAAATCGCGCTCCCTGCCATTGCTCCCGTTTTTAGTGCCGATTTTTGCCATAATCGAGGTCGTGGGCTGCACATTGTAACCGATTGCGCATCCTTCTTAAGGAGCATGCCATGGCATCTAATCAAGAAACGGTCGTCATTAAGGCGCGTATGGACCGTATTCCCTCGGCGTTGTCGCCCGAACTTGTCGAGCGCATTGCCGCCGATCGTGCTTCGGGCTATGTCAACCCGTATCGTTGCAACGACGATCAGGTCATTCGTCGTATTGATCGCGCCGCCGACAAAGGCACGCTTATGCGTCCGGCGTTTATGCGCGATACCGAAAAGATACTTCATCTTCCGGCGTACACCCGTTATGCAGGTAAAACGCAGGTCTTTAGCTTCCGTAGCAATGACGATCTGTCACGCCGCGGTTTGCACGTGCAGCTTGTGTCTCGCATTGCGCGCGATATCGGTCGCGCCCTGGGGCTCAATTGCGATCTGATCGAGGCGATTGGCCTGGGCCACGACTTGGGACACACGCCTTTCGGCCATTCCGGCGAGCGCTTCCTCAACGATATCTATCACGAGCGTACGGGGCGTTATTTTTTCCATAACGTGCAGTCGGTCCGCGTGCTCGACGCGCTGTATGGCCGCAACGTGTCGCTCCAGACGCTCGACGGCGTGCTATGCCATAACGGCGAGTACGAGCAGCGTGTGTTTGAGCTCTCGGACATGGGCTCCTTTGAGCAGTTTGACCAGACGGTTGAGGATTGCATTGCCACGGGCTATAGCGCAATTGAGCATCTGCGTCCCATGACGCTCGAGGGCTGCGTCGTTCGCATCTCGGATATTCTTGCCTACGTCGGTCGTGACCGTCAGGATGCGATCGCGGCGGGCCTGCTTTCGCCCGACGCTTTTGATGATGGCCGGGGCGGTGCCTACAACAGTTGGATCCTCACACATGCCTCCATCGATATCGTTGAGCACAGCTATGGTAAGCCGCGTATCGAGATGAGCGAGGACCTGTTTGAGGAAATCCGCCGAGCCAAGCGCGAGAACTACGAGAAGATCTATAGCAAGGGCGGTATCGAAGGCGATTCCGAGGCGGAGCTGCGCGAGGCGTTCGAAAAGCTCTACGACCGTTGCCTGCGGGATCTAAACAGTGGCGACGAGTCCTCTTATATCTTTAAGCACCATATTTCGCGTATTGAGCAGCAGCTTTCCTACTACGATCGCACCTATGCCTGGCAGGACGACAAGGATCAAGCCGTGGTGGATTACATCGCGAGCATGACGGACGGTTATTTCTGCGAACTTACGAGCAAGCTGTTCCCGGGATTGAAGTTTCCGCACCGTACCTATATTAACGAACGGTAGTTCGTATTAATTCGGTATACTGTTAGTGGAAAACGTATTTGATTGATACACGGGATGGCTATGGACGACCTTTTTTCTGCTTCGACGCGCGAGCGTTCCTTTAAAAATGCGCCGCTTGCGGTGCGCATGCGCCCCAATTCGCTTGACGAGTACGTGGGCCAGCAAAAGGCCGTCGGTAAGGGTTCATGGCTGCGTGCCGCGATCGAGCACGACGTGCTTTCGAGCGTGATTCTGTACGGGCCTGCCGGTACGGGCAAGACGACGCTGGCCCACATTATCGCCAACCATACCAAGAGCGAGTTTGTCGAGGTCAGCGCCGTCACGGGTACCGTGAAGGACTTGCGCCGCGTGATTGATGAGGCCAAGACGCGCCTGAATACGTACGACCGCCGCACCATCCTGTTTATCGACGAGATTCATCGCTTTTCGAAGTCACAACAGGATGCATTGCTGCATGCGGTTGAGAACCGTACCGTCATTATGATTGGCGCTACGACGGAGAATCCGTACTTCGAGGTCAACTCGGCACTGTTGTCGCGTGGGCGTGTGGTGGAACTTGAGCATCTGAAGGATGAGGATATCGCCACGCTTATTGAACGTGCGCTTGAGGCACCACATGGTCTGAACGGTAAGTTCTCGGCCGATGAGGATACGGTCAAGACCATTTGTATGTTGGCCGCGGGTGATGCACGCTCGGCCTTGACGACACTTGAGCTGGCGAGCGAGATTGCCGTCACCCGTCCCGATACCGAGGGGACGCCTGCGCCGGCGGCGGGGGAGCGCTATCCCATCACCGTGGATGACGTAAAGATTGCCAATCCGCGTCGCGGCTTTACGTATGACAAAAACGGCGACATGCACTACGACATCATCAGTGCGTTCATCAAGTCCATGCGCGGTAGCGACCCCGATGCCACGGTCTACTGGCTTGCGCGCATGATCGATGCAGGGGAGGATCCTAAGTTTATCGCCCGTCGCATTATGATTCATGCCTCTGAGGACGTTGGCAACGCTGACCCGCAGGCGCTTTTGGTGGCGCATGCTGCGTTTAAATCTGCCGAGGTTATTGGCTATCCCGAGTGCCGTATTAACCTCGCGCAGGCTGCGCTCTATGTGTGCTTGGCGCCTAAATCCAACGCGTGTGAGGCCTCGATCGATGCGGCGCTGGCCGATATCCATTCAAGTGGGCTTCGCGATGTGCCGAGTTATCTGCGCGATCGTCATCGCCCGGGCAGCGACGAATACGGTGTGTATAAGTATCCGCATGATTATCCCGAAGGCTGGGTCGATCAGCGCTATTTGCCCGAGGGACTGGAGCGCGGCGCGTTCTGGCAGCCTGCCGGCCGCGGTTGGGAAGAATGGCGCTTAGAGCAAAGCGAACGTGACCGCAGCGGGAATGCACCGAAGTAGCTGCTGATAATTTTGTCCCACGTTGCTGCTCTTGGCATGTTCGGTCTCCTTTGGGGTACCATGGAAACCGTCTGTATTTCGATTCTTCCGGGAGGCTTGTATGAGTCCCATTCAAATCGCCCTGCTGCTGCTCGCCGTTGCCGGCGTGTGGGCCATCGTTGAGCTCGCGCTTACCCTGCGCAAGACCCGCACCGTTGTCGACTCGCTCGATAAGACCGTGAACGACCTCAACAACACCATCGCCGAGGCGCAGCCTGTGGTGGCAAAGCTCGATGGCGCCGTTGACGAACTCACTCCGGCACTTGCCCAGGTGGAGCCGCTGCTCAAGTCGAGCAAGACCGCGGTCGATGCCCTGACGTCCAACCTTGTTGAGGTTGAGGCCGTCGTTCGCGACATTTCCGAGGTCACGGGCAGTGTGGCCGAGGCCAGCAGCGCCGTGTCGAGCGTGACTGATTCTGCCGCCGGTGCTGTGCAGAAGCTCTTCAATAAGGTGAAGGCTCCTGCAGCCGACGCCGATCGCAAGCTCGCCGCTGCCGCTGCGGAGGCCGAGCAGCCTACCGAGCGCGTCCTAATTGGCGAGGACGAGGCCGCCGCGGGCGACGATGATGGTCAGAAGTCTGTATCCAAGCCGGCTCAGTATTACACCTATACGCCCGCCGAGACCTCTGAGGAGTCCTGCGATGAGTAGCGAAGCAACCTGCCCTATCACGCTGACCGTTGCCGGTGACCCGCGTCTCGCTCGCCTTGTGCGCATGACGGCAGCCAACGTTGGTGCCCTGTGCTCTATGTCCGTCGATCGCATCGAGGATATTCGCATGGCCGCCGAGGAAGCCTTTATCTTTGGCTGTACGGCTGTTGATTCCGACGATATCTCGATCAAATTCGATGTCGACGAATCTCACGTGGGCATGACCTTTACCTTTGGCGATCAGGCGACTGTCGATGAGGATGACCAGGCTGCCGTATATGCCGAGCTCATTTTGGCGAGCGTGTGCGATTCCTACGAAAAGACTACGGCGCCCCTAACGCTTTCCCTCGACCTCAAGGCGGATATCTAATATGACCGAACGTTCCCGGAGCGGCAAGACCGCTTGGGACAAGGAGAAAACCCGCGAGCTGTTTCGTCGTTATAAGGAGACCGGTGATCCGGATGCCCGCGAGCAGCTCGTCATGTCCCATATGAACCTGGTAAGGTTTCTTGCCAACAAATTTAAGAACCGCGGCGAGCCGCTCGATGACCTTTTGCAGGTCGGCTATCTGGGCTTGCTCAAGGCTATCGACCGCTTTGACCCCGAGCGCGGGCTCGAGTTCACCACGTTTGCCACACCTACCATCCTGGGTGAGATTAAGCGCCACTTCCGCGACAAGGGCTGGAGTGTGCGCGTGCCGCGTCGTCTGCAGGAGCTCTCTGCCAAGGTCAACCAGGCTACCGACAAGCTCACTAACGAGCTTCAGCGTTCGCCCAAGGTTGAGGAAATCGCCGATTACCTGGGCGTGACCGTCGACGAGGTGCTCGAAGCCATGGAATCGTCCTCGGCCTATACCTCGGTGCCCATCGAGGCTCCCGGCGCGTCCGACTCCGACGATGCGCCTTCGATTCTCGACCGCTATGCCGACGACGACAATGAGCTCGACTTTACCGATGACCGCCTGGTGATTGAGGAGGCCATTCGCGATTTCTCGCCGCGCGAGCGCGAGGTGATCGAGCTACGCTTTGTGAAGGGCATGACCCAGATCGAGATCGCCAAGAAGCTGGGCATCTCGCAGGTACAGGTCTCGCGCCTGCTGCGCCGTACCCTTAAGAAGATTCAGGACAAGATCGACCCCGACGGAGTGATGGTTCGTTCATGAATGAGCACCCCCAACAAACCGACCGCACGCTGCGCGATACCCGTATTCTGACGTTGCGCATTTGGGGCGTCGTCGGCTGCATTGTCATCGCCGCCGTCATCTTTAACCTTATGGGCATCCTGGCGCCGGTCATCGAGTTTCTCGCTGTCGGTTCCATCATCGCTTTTGTGATGTCGCCGATCACCAATTGGCTTGAGCACCATGGCGTGAATCGCGGCATCGGTTCGCTTGTCGCGCTTATTGTGGTCGTTGCCGTGCTCGTCGGCGTCGTTTGCATCTTGTCGCCGATTCTCTTTGGTCAGATCATGGAGGTCCTGAGCCGCCTGCCCGAGCAGCTTCGTGTTGCTGGTGGCGACCTCAATGACATGATCTCGCATGCCAAGACGCTCAACAACACGCCGCTCAAGGAGTATCTGGACGATAACCTTTCTTCGCTCGTCACGGTGGCGTCCAAGTATGTCTCACAGATTGCCGCCGAGCTTGGCCGCGGTGTATTCCCGCTCATTACCAATACGGCCTCGCAGCTGTTCGTCATCTTCCTGGGTTTGGTACTTGCCTATTGGTTGGCCTGCGACTATCCCCGCATGCACCACGAGGTCTGCACCATCATCGGGCAGGAAAAGGAGACCTCGTACCGCTTTATGGTCGCGATTCTTTCGCGCTCGGTCGGCGGCTACATGCGTGGCATGGTCGTGACGTCCATCTGCGGTGGCATCCTCGCTTTTATCGGCTTTACGCTCATTGGCCATCCATACGCAGCACTCATGGCCATCTTTACCGGCATCATGCACTTGGTTCCGGTTGTTGGACCCTGGGTGAGCGCGGCGATCGCCACGGTGCTCGGCTTTATGTTCAGCCCGATGCTGGCGTTGTGGACCTTGATCGTGACCATGGTGGCACAAAATGTCACCGACAACGTCATTTCGCCTAAGGTCATGCAAAGCTCGGTTCAGGTGTATCCCATCATGAGCCTGACGGCCCTTGTTATCGGTTCGGCGCTTATGGGCCCCATCGGCATGGTCATCGCCATCCCGCTGTGCGCGGCCCTTAAGGGCATTTTCGTCTACTACTTTGAGAACGAGACCGGTCGCCAGCTCGTGGCATATGATGGCGCTGTGTTTAAAGGCACGCCGTATCGTGATGCCGAGGGCAACCCGGTCGCCGCCTACGACGCGCTTGGAGACGATACGTTCATTTACGAGTCCGAGCTCATCGGCAACGAGACTGCGCCCGAGGCCCAGGCAATGTCCAAGCCCGAGCTCGAGAATCCCTGGATTAAGCTGTCGGGTCTTCAGCCCGACGCGACAGGCTTTTTCAAGAACCCCTTCGCCAAGGATGACGATTCCAATACGGACGACGATACCAAAACCGGCATCGACGGCTCCATGGACGATTCGGATTCCAAATAGGCCTGTTAGCGTTTCTTGATGTTGTAAAAGACAAGAAACACGAGCAAAGCGATTGATAAGGGGCCGGCTACATAGAAATAGAGAATGTCAATTGCGCGTAGAGGGCAATAAGCGTTGTCGCCGGACGTCACTGCATACAGTACGTAGCCAAATGCTGGTTGGTTTGCGTACCATTGGGAGAAGGCCAAGAGCGCTAAAAGTACTACTACCAGAAGTGCATTCAGGATAAATCGTTTGCTTTTCATCGATCGCTCCTTCCGGGTGAACTTTATTATGTAATTCTACAGCAGTCATTTGTTATTCAAAGAATTTGACTGTCCTAAATAACATGCACTTTCGCTGGAGGGTCGCTGTTTGGCGGCCCTCTTTTTTGCACAGGGGCGGTGGGATGGTAATATCGTTACGTTTGAACTGTTTCGATGTGAAACCGAGGAGATTCCCTCTATGAGTGCTGACTACCCGTCAATGACTACGGCCGAGATTCGCTCCAAGTTCCTCAACTTCTTTGAGGAGCGCGGTCTTAAGCTCTATCCTTCTTCGTCCCTCGTCCCCGACGATCCTTCGCTGCTGCTTGCTAACGCCGGCATGAACCAGTTTAAGGAGTACTACCAGGGCAAGAAGACCATGAAGGAGATCGGCGCGATCTCCTGTCAGAAGTGCGTCCGCACCAACGACATCGACTGCATCGGCGAGGACGGCCGTCACCTGTCCTTCTTTGAGATGCTCGGCGACTTCTCCTTTGGCGGCGTCTCCAAGCAGCAGGCCTGCGCTTGGGCCTTTGAGCTCATCACCAAGGAGTTCAAGCTGCCGCTCGACCGCCTGTACTTCACCGTCTTTACCGAGGACGACGAGACTCACGACGTGTGGCGCTCCCTGGGCGTTGCCGAGGATCACATTTCGCGTCTGGGCGAGGACGACAACTTCTGGGCCGCTGGCCCCACCGGCCCCTGCGGTCCGTGCTCCGAGATCTACTTTGACATGGGCGAGGAGGCCGGCTGCGGCAG
>CABTAA010000048.1 GCA_902482615.1 uncultured Collinsella sp. | reverse complement strand
GGGCGCGTGGGCCGCGGCAGCGTGTCGGGAGCGTGCCTGGTCATGACGCACTCCAAGGGCAACGGCGGCGCTTCGGCGGCACAAGACCGCCTCCAGTCGCTCGAGAAGACCTCGGACGGCTTTACGCTCGCCCAGATGGACCTGCGTCTGCGCCACGAGGGTGAAATCCTGGGTTACCGCCAGCATGGCGGCGTGACCTTGCGCTTTGTTGACCTCGATGCCGACGAGGAATTGATCGAGTGGGCCCATTTGGACGCGGTCGAGCTCTTGCGGTATGCTTGCAACCTTGACTCCGTGGCGACGCGTCCCTTGCGCGATGCGGTCGCCATGCGGTATCGACACATCTTTAAGGAGGTCAGCGGAGGATGAGAATCATCGGCGGCGAATGGCGCGGTCGTAAGATCGAGGAACCCCGTGGTCGCGATGTCACCCGCCCCACGACCGATCGCGTGCGCGAGGCGTGCGCATCTATGGTCATGTCGGCATTCGACTTCGATCTGGACGAGGTCCGTGTGCTGGATGCCTTTGGCGGCTCCGGCGCCTTGGGCATCGAGATGCTCTCGCGTGGTGCCCGCTCGCTCACCACGTTCGATATCGATCGCAACGCTGCTCGTCTGATTACCAAGAATATCGAGTCGCTCTGCCGTGACCGTGCGCGTTGGCGCGTGGTGACGGGTGACGTGCTGGCAAGCGCCTCGCGCGGCCGCGTGCCTGGCGGTCCCTTTGACCTGGTCCTGCTCGACCCACCCTATGCTTTTGGTGCCGAGCCGGTCGAGGAGCTGCTGCAAAACCTAGCTCAGCAAGGCTTGCTGGCGCCGGGCGCCTACGCGCTCTTTGAGCACGCCGCGGCCGATACGGGCGCTCACCCGACCGGTTTTGAGACCGTGCGCGAGAAGCGCTACGGCATAACTTCGGTTGACTTGCTGCGCTGGTCGGCCACGAACGAGGCCGACAACGCCGACGACAGCGACAATGACGAGGATGCGCCTTTGGAGGACGCCCATGAGTGACACCATTAACCGCGTAATCGTCCCGGGCACCTTCGATCCCATCACGTTTGGTCATATCGACGTCATCCGCCGCGCCCGCCGCATTTTTCCCAGCGTGATCGTGGCCGTCGCCGAGTCGCAGGGCAAAAACGGCGTCGGCACCACGTTTATGCTCGACGAGCGCGTGGCGCTGGCCCGTGAGGCGCTCGGCGATATTGACGGCGTCGAGGTGCTGCCCTTCACCGGCCTCTTGGTCGATTTTGCCCGCGAACAGGGAGCAGGAGCCGTGGTCAAGGGCCTGCGTGCCATGACCGACTTTGAGTACGAGCTGCAGCAGGCCGACCTCAACTACCGCCTGGATAACGAGCTGGAGTCCATCTTTGTCATGAGTGCGCCGCAGTACGGCTATATCTCGAGCTCGGTGGTTCGCCAGATTGCCTCGCTCGGTAGCGACGTCTCTAATTTTGTTCCGGCCAATGTGGTCAAGGCGCTCAAACATCGCTTTTCGTGACGTTTTTTAATGCCTGGTGGCATGTGGTAAACTAACACGATGATATGTTACCTATGAAAGGAGACCGGATGCCGGGCGAGAATTTTCCTGGCGACAGGATCGTGAGTCTTGTCGACGAGCTCGAGGGGCTCATCGAAGAGGCTAAGACGCCGTTCGGCAAGAACGCCCAGATGAAGGTTATCGACGCCGACGTCTTCTTTAACATCCTCGACGAGATCCGCATGAGCTATCCCGAGGAATGGCAGAAGTCCCGCCGTATCCTCAAGGAGCGCGAGGAGCTTATGGCTTCCGCCGCCGCTCAGGCCGATTCCATCATTGCCGATGCTCAGCAGCAGGCCCTCACCATTGCCGGTGAGCAGGAGATTGTCCGCTTAGCGCAGCAGCAAGCCGATGACATTCGCGACCGTGCCCAGCAGTATGAGCGCGAGACGCGCTATGCCGCCGAGGATTACGCCGAGCAGGTCTTTACGCACCTCGAGGAGAACCTCAAGAGCCTGACCGGCACCGTCACCCGTTGCCGTCAGCAGCTCAACGAGGGTGCCGCCCAGCAGAATGGTCAGTGGTAATGGCTGAGTTCCCGAGCGTTACCGTCGATCTTTCCGAGCAGCTTGAGTTTCCCGGAGACTCGTATCCGCTGACTGGCAAGGTCGATGTCGCCACCTATACGGTGGGCGAGAAGGAGTACCAGCTGCAGGATGGCATTGACTACGACGTGGTCTTTACCAATGCCGGCACCGGTGTTCTGCTTACGGGTATGGTCCGCGCGCACGCAACCGGTGAGTGCGACCGTTGTCTTGAGCCCGCTTCGTTTGATATTGCCGGTGAGATTGAGGAATTCTATCTCTTTAACGAGCCCGAGGACCCCGAGGCCTACGAAGACGGCTACGAGTTACTGGGCGAGGATCGCATCGTCGATCTGGGGGGGCCCATCAACGACGCGGTCGTCATGGACACGCCGTTCGTTGTCCTGTGCAAGCCCGATTGCCGCGGCCTATGCCCCACCTGCGGCATCAATCTCAACGTCGAGCAATGCGATTGCGCCGCTCAAGCAGAGGCCGAATGGGCCGCTGCCACGGAAAATCCATTTGCAGCATTGAAGAATCTCAAGCTTGACGAGTAAAACTGTGGTAGTATCGCTACTTGCGCGTAATCGCCACACTGGATAGTTCATAAGGAAGGTCACTATGCCCGTACCTAAACAAAAGCAGGGTCGTATCCGCACTCACACCCGTCGTTCCGCCAACATGAAGATCTCGGCTGCGGCTCAGTCCACGTGCCCCCGTTGCGGCGCTGTCAAGCTCCCGCACCACGTGTGCCCCAGCTGCGGTTTCTACAAGGACCGCGAGGTTATCGTTACCGAGTAACTGTATACTCTGGATGCGATGCCGTTCCAACTGGAACCACAATGGCCGGCTCAATGAGTCGGCCATTTTTGTATAAGGAGTATGTATATGAGTAACGTTCGCGTTTGTGTAGACGTTGTGGGCGGAGACGAGAAGCCTCAGGTCGTCCTCGACGGTATCGAGGCGGCGCTTGCTGCGGATCCCCATATCGAGGTCTTGGCCGTCGGTCCCGCAGAGATCGTGAACCCCTTTGCCGCGGCTCACGCTCGCGTTGAGGCCTTGGAGGCGCCCGATGTTATCGCCATGGATGACGATCCCATTCGAGCCGTGATGACCAAGCGCAAGTCCTCGATCGTGCTTGCCTGCCGCGCCATTAAGAAGGGCAACGCGGATGCGTTCTTCTCTGCCGGCTCCACCGGTGCCATGACCGCTGCCGCTACCGCCTACGTGACACCGTTTAGGTATCAGGCCGAGGGCAAGAAGCAGCCGGTGCGTCCGTGCCTCACCAATGCACTGCCCAACCGCGCCGGCGGCCTGACGGTCCTGTGCGACATGGGCGCGAATCCCGATGTCGAGGTCGACGACATGGTGCGTTTTGCCCAGATGGGTAGCGCCTATGCGCGCGTTGTCTTGGGCATTGAGCATCCCCGCGTCGGTCTGCTCGGCAACGGCACCGAGGACGAGAAGGGCTCCAACTTTACCAAGTCGTGCTTCCCTGCCATGAAGGCCGCCGTTCCCGGCTTTGTGGGCAACTGCGAGGGCACCGACCTGACCTCGGGTAACTATGATGTCGTCGTTGCCGATGGCATGTCGGGCAACATCGCGCTCAAGGCAACCGAGGGCGCCGCTAAGTTTTTGCTGCAAGAGCTCAAGGGTGCCTTTATGGCTTCGCTCGGCACCAAGATCGCCGCGCTGCTCATCAAAAAGCAGATGCGCGAGATCAAGGCAAAGCTCTCGGGCGATGCTAAGGGCGGCGCCATTCTGCTGGGCCTGCGTGGCGTGGTCCTGATCGGCCACGGTGCCACCTCGGTCGAGGCCGTCAAAAACGGTACGCTCGCCGCGGCGGAGGCCGTGCGCGCCGGGCTTGTCGAGAACGTCGCCAACTCTATGGACGGCATCGTTTTGTAGGAGCGAGTTAGAGCGCTGTTATGTGCCTCGCGGCCTGCGTCGTGGGGTAGAATCAAAACCGTGTCTTGGCGCTGCGCTTGCGGCGCCAGCGCGTTGATGTTCACGCAATACGAGAGGAAGCGCTATGGACCGCTCCGAAATCTTCGATAAGATCGCCGAAGTCGCCGCTGACGTTCTGGGCGTCGATGTCGCCGACATTAGCGACGAGACTACCTTTGACGATCTCGATGCCGATTCCCTCGAGCGTCTGCAGCTGGTGACGGCCATCGAGGACGAGTTCGACCTCGAGATCGATGACGAAACCCTGCTGTCGCTCAACTCTGTCGCCGACGCTGTCGACGCTATTGAAAACGCCAAGGAGGCCTAAGTCTTGGCTTTATCTCAACGACTCGCGCGCGCCCAGGAAATCCTGGGCCACGAGTTCAATAACAAGGTGCTGCTGCGCGCGGCGCTCACGCACCCTTCTGCCGTGGAAGGTCAGCCCGTCTCGGCGAGTTATGAGCGCCTTGAGTTTTTGGGCGATTCCATTTTGGGCGCCGTGGTTGCCCGCTCGCTCTTTGAGTCCAATCCGTCCATGTCAAGCATCGGAGCCTCCGAGACCAGCACGGCACGCTTGATACGGTTTTGCAGTTCGCGCACGTTGCCCGGCCACCGGTAGGCAAGCATCCTGCGTTTGGCATCCTCCGTAAATCCCCGTGTCTCCCTTTTCAGTTCTTTCGAGAAGCGTTCACGGAAAAACTCTGCCAACGGGAGGATGTCTTCCGGGCATTCCTCCAGAGAAGGCTGCCGGATATCAAACTCGTTCAGACGATGGTAAAGGTCTTCCCTGAACCGCCCCTCCTTGATAGCCAGTTCCATATTCTCGTTTGTCGCGGAAATGACCCTGACATCCGAAATCCGTTCCCTGCCGCTACCGATCGGGGTATATACATTCTCCTGCAATACCCGAAGAAGCATGGATTGGATTTCATGCGGCATGGTGCCTATCTCGTCAAGGAACAGCGTGCCGCCTTTCGCCAGGTCGAAATATCCGCTCTTTGCCGTATCCGCACCGGTGAACGCGCCTTTCTCGTGCCCGAAAAACAACGAGGCGGCCAACTCACGGGGCAATGCGCCACAGTTTACGGCGACAAAAGGCTTGCCATATCGTTCGCTGTTGTCATGGATGGTCTGTGCCACCGATTCCTTACCGGTCCCGTTGGCTCCGAGTATCATCACGGACATCTCGGAAGGGGCGACCAGTCTGGCAAACTTTTCCACTTTCAGGATCATGGGGCTTGTGCGGTGAAACAACTGCCTCTCCTGCTTTCTCACGGTGGCTACGGGATGGAATATATCTTCCGCCAGTTCCAACAGGTAATCCCTGTGTACCGGTTTAGGCAGGTAGTCCCTGGCTCCCAGTTTGATGGTGCGCACAACGTCCGGGACGGAAACGTATTCGGTCGTTATGATGAACGGGATGTCCTTCTTCTCCTTGCGCAGCCATTCCAACAGGGAAATGCCGTCGCCTTCCGGCAACCGCACGTCCGACAATATAAGGTCGAACTGCGTTTTGCGTATCAGCGAGCGGGCTATCGGCTCGTTCATGGCTGTCACCGCTTCATAACCGGCTTGGGAAAGCCAGTCTTTCTGTATTTGTGACAGCCCCACATTGTCTTCAACTATCAGTATTTTCCGTTTCATTCGTCAGTCTTTTTATCTCGGCTTCCGCCGCCCTGATTAGCGTGGCGGTGCTGTCTATTATCTGCCGGGTATATTCATTTAACTCTTTGTCGCTTGTTTCTCTGTCCTTCAGAAAAGTACGGTAAGCCAGCAGGGGCTCTTCCATCCGCAGTAACTCCCACATCGGTTGCATCCTGTGGGTGATTTCACGCAACTTATGCCGGTCGCTGTTTTTTATGGCGGCATCAAGTT
Source organism: uncultured Collinsella sp. (assembly GCA_902482615.1). Lineage (GTDB taxonomy): Bacteria > Actinomycetota > Coriobacteriia > Coriobacteriales > Coriobacteriaceae > Collinsella. The sequence continues at coordinate 3,987 of CABTAA010000048.1, read as the reverse complement.
CCTCCCTATCCTTTTCCGACTGGGATATGAAGGAAAGCAGTGCCTTGTACTTGTCACTGACCTCGGAAAGTACCATGTTGAAATCAACCTCCGGCTTTTCCTCCCGCCTGTCTGTCTTTATCCTCGAAAACAGTCCGAGCAGTTCCGAGGAAGAAAACGGCTTATAAATGTAGTCCGTAAATCCGGCATGGAGAAAAGCCTCCTTGTCCCTGTCACCACGCGCGGTCATGGCGATAATGGGGATCGTGCGGGAGTTCCCGATATTCGAACGACGCAACAGGGTCAGCAAGTCGAAGCCGTTGGTTCCCGGCATCTGAATGTCGGAAAGCAACAGGTCATAATCCTTGCCCCGCATCGCCTTGACTATATCTTTGGTGGTTGTGCAGGCCGTACAATTCATGCCGTTGCGCTCCAGCATTTCCTTTATCACGTCCAGTAGCATCGCATCGTCATCAATGACAAGCACATTCTGAGGCAGATGTGCAGGGTGTGGTATTGTCAGGCTCTCGCTCTCTATTGTTTCATCCGTGGTTTTCAATGGGAGCGTCACGCGGAACGTGCTGCCACGGTCAATATCACTCGTAACGTCTATTGTCCCGCCAAGCAGGTTGACAAGACCTTTTGTTATTGGCAGGCCTAATCCGAAACCCTCCGCGTTCCTGACGGAACCCAATCGTTCAAACGGACGGAATATACGAGAAAGCGCATCTTTACTCATGCCTATGCCGGTATCCTTGACTTCCAACAGCAACTTTCCTTCGTTATAACGGGCATTCAAACTGATCGTGCCGGTTTCCGTGAATTTGACGGCATTGCTGAGCAAGTTGTCCAGAATCTGCTCGATACGGTCCACGTCACCGCAAAGTTTGACATCGGTATCGGTAAAGTCGTGGCTGAACAGGATGCCTTTGTTGTTGACCACATGGGAGAAGCCAAAGGCAATGCGTTCCAACAGGGCGTTCAGGTTGAACGGCACATCGTTGCGGGTTTCTTTTGCCTCGTTCAGGCGGTACACGTCCAGCAGGTTGTTAAGCAGATGTACAATATGTCGGCACACGATCCTGATGTTGTTCAGGTGCGTGTTTCTTCGTTTCTTTTCCCTAGTATCCACGGCAAGTTCCGCGCTACCGCTGATTACGTTCAGAGGGGCACGGATGTCATGGGAGATTGTCAGGATGATATTCTTCCGCATCTCTAACAGCGCGATGTTCTGCTCTATCGTTTCCTCCAGGTGTTTCTTGTTTTTTGCCTTGACCTTAATATCCCGTTGTATGACAAGATATGAAATGAACAACAGGATGATTGAGAATATAATCAAGCCGGTAATGACCAAAGTCGAATGTTCGTAGGATGCTTTCAGACGCGCCTCCTTGTTTCGGAAAGCAGTCCATGTCTGTTCATCCAGACTTGTAATCAGCATTCGCAGTTTACGGTTGAGTTCTTTGTTACATAACCGCAGGCTGTCTGTATAGGCATCTATGTCCCGTTGCTGTTCATTCATCAAGGAAATCAAGTTTTTATCCAACGAGGTTTGCCGGGTTGTGACAACGGGTATCTGTACGGTTTCCTTGCCTCCGAAGAATCCGGCGATGCCTTTCTTTTTACGGGTAACTGTCCGGGTAGTTGTTTGTTTCGTCACGGTTGGCTTCAGATTGAACAAGAGAGTGTCTGTTCTTTTTTGTTTCCGTGAGGCTTCCATGATTTGGAACAGATGCTCTTCTTTGGCGGCTAACAATGTGCGGAGCGAATCAATCTGAGCGAGTCGTATGAAATCCTCGCATTGCACTCGTAAGATTTGCAGCATGGAATCGGTCTGCACACAACGTTTCCGGTAAGCCAGGGAATCCTCATTGTTCCACACCAAGACGGATTCGCCATAAGTCACCAATGCGGTAACATAGCGGTGGGCGGTGTTGATGTCATATTGGGTCTGGAAAATGGCGATTGATTCGTTTTCTATCTTCTGTACCCGGTTACGCTCATGGAGAACAATAGCGACCATGCTGCCGATGATCGCCATCAAAAGGAAATATCCAATGAATATCTTATGTTGCAACAGTATCTTCATTCATCTTTGAGTTTTTTACAATCCATATACTCATTTCATAAAGTACCCACATCGGCAGGGCGACCAGCGAAAGCGTGAACACGTTCGATGTCGGCGTAATAATCGCAGCAACCACAAGGATTATCACAATGGCGTGTTTGCGGTACTTGCGCATGAAATCAGCTGAAAGGAAACCCAGTTTGGCAAACAGCCACGAGAGGATAGATATCTCGAAGATAACACCCATCGCAAGGCACATCATAACGAGTGTTGAGATATACGAATCAAACGTGATGAGATTATCCACATCACCGTTCACCTGATAAGTTCCCAAGAAACGGAATGTCAGCGGAAAGATTAAAAAGTAGCTGACGAGTACCCCCAGAGAGAACATCGCATAGCCACCTCCGACCATTCGGATTACATATCGCCGTTCATTATCATAAAGCGCAGGAGATACAAATCGGAACAGTTGGTAAAGTATGTAAGGAGAGGTACACAACATACCGGCACACAATGCCGTCTTCATGTGAATGATGAACTGCTGAGCAAACTCCGTGTTGATAAACCTGATTGAGAATGGAGGTATGCTGTTTCCTGTCCATAAAATTATTCGGTTGAGTAACCGATAAGTGATGAATTTACCGTTTTTCGGAGCAAGTATAACATCAAACAGCTGCTCCTTGAAGAAGAATGCCGTAATAACGAACACGACGGTTACGGCGACGATCTTCATGACTGTCATCCACAGAACCTCCAAATGTTTCCTGAGGGATTGTATGCTCTTATCAGTTGCCATATACTTACTTCTTTTGTTCGGAGTCATTGATTTCGTCTATCTCTTTTTCGACATTGTTCACTTCGTCCTTGAAGGAACATACTCCTTTACAGATACTTTTTATCAGTTTGGTTATCTTCTATCCATCGAAAAAGCTGTAGAACAACCAATGCAAACCATACTTCTTGCACATCTATCCCACTAATAATTAACATAGTGGTGTCATAGATTTTTATTTAGTGTCGGCTAAATAAATATTTCGCCACACATAGAGGCTAACAGATATAGCCTCTTATGATGACGAAGTTCGGTTAGAGTAAAATAAAGTCTCTTTAAAGACCCCATCACGTTCTTGGCAAAATAGCACATGCCCATCCTGCATCGTACTGTGTCTGGTAATTGGGGGCTTATGATATTGTCGCTAAAAATTATTTATTAGGAGTTTCCCATTTCTTCGTATCGCTGCATTGAATTATGATTTGCTCACTGCCGCAAGTCATTCTGAATTCTCCTTTTTCGAGTATCCATTTTCCGTCGTAACCTACAAAGGCGAGGTCGCTGCCTTTCAACTTCAGACTGACTGTCCGGGTCTCGCCCGGTTGCAACGAGACTTTTTCGAATCCGCGCAAACGGATGTTGTCAGGTGTAAGACTGGCCACCAAGTCACTGGAGCAGAGAAGCACGCTTTCTTTTCCTGCCATCTTGCCTGTGTTGGTCACATCAATACTGAAAACAAGTTCATCAGGTCATTGGTAGCATTCAGATATTGTGTCTGAAGATTTTTTCGGGTATTCTCTTGAGCGAGTTTGATGTTCTCTATGTCAATGGTTGCCTTACGCATCTTGTAGCGTTTGTCCAGTCCGTCGAAAATGGGAATGCGCAAGGAGAGTCCCACTCCATAGGAGCGATACAAATGGTTGGAAGGGCCGGAATGGAACCAATGGTAAGCTTTGTCCGTATAGGCAGAGAACATCCAGCTTCCCGTCAAGCTCAAGGAGGGGATGTAACCGTTGCTGACTATTGTTTTTTGTTGCTCTGCGAGTTGTTTCTGTGATTGCAGCAGCTGTAGTTCATATAGTGTTTCAGATAGCCCGGTGAGTGCTGCGGGCGTAATCATTTCTGTATTCACCGGTACCAGTGCTATATTTTCTTCTGCCGGATA
>CABTAA010000047.1 GCA_902482615.1 uncultured Collinsella sp. | reverse complement strand
TTGAAATCGACCATGGCATAATATTGGATGTCAATGTCAAAGTTATCTTTGAGCATCTGACGCACCAATTCAGCCCCTTGGTTGTTATTTTGCTCCCCGATGGTGAAGGCAGTATTGAGCTTCTGGTCATAGTAGCCATCGTATTCAGGAATATTTTGCTGGCTCACTCCATCAATATGGACCAGTGTATCCCGCATGAAGCTGACCATCTTGATCTTGCCTTCTTTGTTATTGACGTTGACCACCATGATAGAGTCTGTCCGGGTCTCATCAGATTTTTCACCGATCCGACCATCTGTCCCCAAGATCAGGATATTGACCCCATCTCTTGACTTCTTGCCGTTAAATTTCTCAACGACAGCTGGTTTAGCATCTTTGCCAGCTGGCTTACTGTTGAGGCCTTTCACAAACATAAAGACCATGCCACCGATAATGAGCAAGAAAAAGAGAGCTATCCACTTGAGGATCCGCTTGACGCGGATCTTTTTCCGTGGTTTCTTAGGTAGATCGCTCGTCGCAGCAACTGCTTTCTTCTTAGACTTTTTGCTACGTGATTGGTAAACAGGGAGATCCCCAATTGGTTCAGCAATCTCACCTTGCACTTCTTCTGTAGCGTCTACCTCAGGTTGAAGGGCTTCTGCTTCCTCATAAGCTCCTTGGCTCTTCTTGAGCAGGTAATTGTATTCTAGTTGTTCTCGTTCATTCAAATAATGAAAATTTGAGTATAAGTACTCTAATCGCTTTCGCTCATGGTGAGATAGAAAGTTGGATTCGTTACTCATCTTTTCTCCATTCCGTTATCTTTTAAGGTATAGACCTGATACTGACCCAAGATTTTTGTCTGAATGCCCAAACTGTCTAATTCTTGATAGGCAAACTGCAGAAGATCAGGCGCTTCATTTAGGAGGTCAATAATGAAAAAGTATTCTCCTAAAGCTGTTTTTAGGGGGCGACTTTCAATCTTGGTTAAATTAATCCCCCGCCACGCAAAGGTGGACAAGCCTTTATAGAGGGCTCCTGCCAGGTTACTTGGCAAGGTCAAGGCCAAGCTAACTTTTTGAAGGGCCGGTCTTAAAGTTTCTGAAATTGCGGGCTCTTTGGTCCCTAAAATCCAAAAACGTGTATAGTTGTCCTCGATTTCTTGGATATCTTTGGCCTGGATGCTCAGACGCGTGAGGGACGCCTACAGGTACAGCTGGCGCAGCTTCAATATCTGTTGCCTCGTCTGCGTGGCATGTGGAGCCATCTTGCCAAGGAGCAGACGCGCGGCGGCATCGGTTCGCGCTTTGGCCAGGGTGAAAGCCAGCTCGAGGTCGACCGTCGCCTCATTCGTAATAAGATTGCCGCGCTTCGTCGTGAGCTCAAGCAGGTTGAACAGCGTCGCGATGTCCAGTCCAAGAGCCGCATTGAGTCACCGGCGTTTCGCGTCGCGTTAGCCGGTTATACCAATGCCGGTAAATCGACGTTGCTCAATCGCCTGACCGGCTCTACGGTACTTTCGCAGGACAAGCTGTTTGCTACGCTCGACCCGACGACGCGTTCGTATCGCCTGCCCGGCGGTCGCGGCATGACGATTACCGATACCGTTGGCTTTATTCAAAAGCTACCGCATGGTCTCGTTGATGCCTTTAAGTCCACGCTGTCTGAGGTTCTTGGTGCCGATCTGATCCTTAAAGTTGTGGATGCCTCTGACGAGGACTACGAGCGCCAGCTCGAGGCAGTCGATCGCGTTCTTGACGAGATCGGTGCCGGCGAGCGTTTGACGCTTACGGTGTTCAATAAAATCGATCTTCTCGATAGCGTTGATCGATTGAGTTTCCGTCGTCGCTATCCCGAGGCCGTGCTGTTCTCGGCCCAGACGGGCGAGGGACTCGACGATCTCGTCGACCGTATTGCTCGTGAGGCGGCTGCCACCGATGTGTTGCTCTCCGCTGATATCCCGTATCGCGAGGGCGCCCTCATCACGCTGGTGCATGAACAGGGAACCCTTTTGCACGAGGAATATCTTGAGGGCGGCGTTCGTATTGTTGCGAAGCTGCCGGCTCGTATCGCGCCGCGGCTCAAGCGTTATCGCACCGAGTAGACGAGCTCCAAAAAGCCCAGAATAATGGGCTGATGCAGCAGATAAAAGGGGAGTGCATGACGTCCAAGGCTGGCGAGCGCCGGGACGGGATTGGCGTAGGCCCAGCTTGGGATGGTCTTATCGATTCCCTGCGCTATGTGTGCGGCGAAGTATCCTGTAAGATACATAAAGAAAAACGGGATGATGGGGTAGTAATCACCTGAAACAAACCCAGGGCTCGGAAATCCCAGCCACGCCAGGTAGGGGACAGGATAGATCGTTTTGGGGATACTCCAGGTGAGGGCGAACAACATAAGGCATAGGGACATGCCCCATCTCGCCGATATCTTCTTAAGGACGGGATCGGTCAACGCCACGATGCCGGTACATGCGGCCATGCAGTAGATGATGCCAAAATTAACCGAATCGTCTACTGAGACAAGTGTTGTTGCCAACCAGACGACGAGTGCTGCTAAGGCGTATTTGGCGGCACGTTTGATATTGTTGCGCGAAAGGGTGCACATCCAACCCGCGATAAACAAAAATACCCAGCTGATGCTGGCGCGCCAGATGTCTTGAAAGACAGTCTGGGTAAACCAGGGCATATCCCAGCCGTACAGGTAGGCGAGATCGTAGCAAGCGTGAAAACCTGCCATTGAAATCATCGTAAACCCGCGGACGGTATCAAAGATAGTGATGCGTTTTTGCATTACGAGAACCGGCGCATCAAGCCGACGACTTTGCCCAAGATAACGGGATTCGTTGCATAGATAGGCTCCATGGTGTCATTCTCGGGCTGCAGGCGTACGCGTCCCTGCTCCTTGTAGAACGTCTTGACGGTCGCTGAACCATCAATCATGGCCACGACAATTTCGCCGTTCATGGCACTCTTTTGTTCACGGACGATGATGTAATCGCCATTGAAGATGCCGACATTGATCATTGAGCTCCCATGCACCTCAAGGATAAAGGAACCCTGATCAGTGGCGATTTCGGTCGGGATAGTAAAAGTGTCTTCGATATTCTGCTCGGCCAGAATGGGAATCCCGGCCGCGACGCGACCAACGAGCGGTAGCGAGACCGTTCCGCGAGGTGCGGTGGGCTCGTCAGATTTAGAAATTGAGACCGAGGAACCGTCCTCGTTAAAGAGTTCCAGGGCGCGCGGTTTGGTGGCATCGCGCTTGAGTAGCCCGCGCGCCTCCAGAGCCGATAGATGGGCGTGCACGGTGCTGGGGGAGGAAAGGCCCACGGCAGAAGCCATCTCGCGCACGCTGGGCGGATAACCCTTCTCCTGCTGATATTCCTTGATGAAGTCGTAAATTTGCTGCTGACGCTTGGTAATTTTGCGAGCCATCAGGGCATCCTCTCTACCCATGTCAAACAAATGTTCGAATTTTGCTTGACAGGAACAACTGTTCGAAGATAATAATAACCGAACATTCGTTCTCGCGCTAGACATTTTTGTCCGCGCGGCTTGATAAAACTGTTCTCAGCAAAACACGCGAGAGGAGAACATGATGAACGCAACGAATATGGTCCAGGGAAACCTCGCCCTTAAGCTCGAGACGCCTGCCGCGCCCGCTTTTACTGTTGTCAAGGGTGGACGTTCCGGTTATCAGCCTTTGCCCGTAAAGCCTGCTCGCAATCAGCAGGCTGTAGTTGCGCCGGCCCGCGTTGCCCTGAAGGTTCCGACGATTGTCGCCGTTGCCGTTGCGCTTACGCTCTTCGTTGTCCTCGCTACGTCGGTCTTTAGCGCTCGTCACGCCGCGTATGCCGAGTCCGTTTCCAACGTTACCTACGAGACTATTCGCGTTCAGCCTGGTGATTCTCTTTGGTCGCTTGCCGAGGAATATCCTATCGAAGGCCTTTCCACGCAAGAGACTTCCGACATGATCCGTAACGTCAATCATCTGGAGCATGGTTCGCTCGCCGCCGGTGCGCATCTTAAGGTTCCTGCTCGTTCGTAATCATTATCGCGCTGCGCATGGTACCCTTGTTATCGTTTAAGAGGAGGTACCATGCGCTGTCCCAAATGTGGCAAGGCACATACCCGCGTCGTTGATTCCCGTATGCAGGAGTCAAATAACACCATTAAGCGCCGTCGCGAATGTTGCTCGTGTAACTATCGCTTTACAACGTTTGAGCGATGCGAAGACCCAATCGAGGTCATTAAGTCAGACGGAACCAAGCAGCGGTTCGATCGCAATAAGCTGCTCGTCGGCTTGATGCGCGCCACTATCAAACGCGATATCGACACTAAGAAGCTCAATGAGATTATCGACGACATCGAGGTCGAGCTGCGCTCTCGCACACTGACGGCCGTCACGTCCCATGAGTTGGGTGACATGGTGCTCAAGCGCTTGGCAAAGATCGACAAGGTGGCGTACATCCGTTTTGCCTCGGTCTACCGCGATTTCAAAGACGTCGATGAGTTTCTGCAAGAGCTCGACAAGCTAAGGTGATTCCATGTCCAACATTACCCTCAACATAAAGCGTCTCGACCCCACCGTCGAGCTTCCCAAATACGCCCATCCCACCGATGCCGGCTTGGATCTGCGCTCCAACGAGGACTGCGTCCTGAAGCCTTTTGAACGTCGTCTGGTCTCTACTGGGCTGGCTATCGCACTGCCCGATGGCTACGCCGGCTTCGTCCAGCCCCGCAGCGGTCTCGCCATCAAGCAGGGCCTGTCTATAGTCAACACGCCGGGCCTCATCGACGCCCACTACCGAGGAGAACTCAAGGTTATCCTCATCAACCTGGATCCCTCCAACAACATCCAAATCAACAAAGGCGACCGCATAGCCCAACTCGTCATCCAAGAAGTCCCCACGGTCAACCTCATAGAAGTAGAAGAACTAGATAAAACCGACCGAGGAGCCGGCGGTTTCGGTTCTAGCGGCGTCGCTTAGTCGTTTACGTACTGTCCGCTGACCGGCCCGACCCGCCTATATATCATCCCATGCTCAAACATTCTCGCGGGGGCGCTCGTATCCCTCCCGCCCGTCTCTCACACATATCATTCCATGCTCAAACATTCTCGCGTCGCTTCGCTCGCTGCGAAACTGCGCGTGGAACGATATGTGTGAGAGACGGGCGGGCGGTTACTCGCTTGAAAAATTAAAGCCTTTCTTTCTAGTAAGCCGATGCGATAAAGGAAAACCTCCTTTCTCGCATCGGCTTACTATATTTATATTTTTGGTTTTGCCTTTGCAGATTCTGATGGTGGGGAATCTGGTATAGCTGCAAGTACGTTAACGCAGCTTGCCTGTGGGAGGCCCCTATATATCATCCCGCGCGCAGTTTCGCAGCGAAGCGAGAATGTTTGAGCACGGGATGATATATAGGGGCCTCCCACAGGCAAGCGAACATTAAGACGCTAGCGGATATGCGCGGGTTTTCCGCCCCAGTAGAAGCGGCAGAATGCGCGTTTTCTTTTCTGGGGTTTGCCTACGAGTTCCATGGTGGCGACGGCGATGTCTTCGGCTGCGTGGGGACGGCGTAGTACTTCGCCGTTGATGAGTAGGGCTTTGAGCGACTCCGGATGGTCGTGCAGGTGGCGCAGGGTTACGATGAGCTCTCGTGCCGTGGTGACATGCATGCTGGCGCCCATGCCGGTGAGCATCGTGGTGTTGGCCTTTTCCTGACCGTATGATTTGCCCAGCAGGATCATCGGTAGATGCGCGCACAGGCACTCGGTGACGGTGAGTCCGCCCGATTTGAGGATTGCCAGGTCGCAGCCGTGCATGAGGGCCGCCATGTCGTCCACGTAGTCCAGAACCGTGACGTTTTCGAGCTTCATGGCGTCGAAGAGCGTCTTGAGGCGGGTGGCGTATTCCTCATCCTTGCCCGGCAAAAAGACAAAGTGCATGTCCTCGAAGCTGCGCAGGAAGGGGAGTGTGCGGTCCATCTCCGCGCGAAAGCGAACGTACGGTTGAGGCAAACTGGCACCGGCCATCACCAACACAACGGTCTTGTCAGCGGGGAGATTGAACTTCTCGAGTTCTTCCTCGCGATTGTAGTCCGTATCAAACCCGGCGCGAATGGGGATGCCTGTGATGCGGATTTTGGTCTCGGGAACTTTACGGGGGCGAAGTGTCTCGGCCATAAATTCGTTGGCTACGCAGAACAGGTCGGTGTCCTTGTGGGGCCAAAAGCCTTCGACTTCATAGTCTGTTGGTACGCAGATGACTGGATAATCGATACCCGTGATAACGCGGGCACCCACAGCGACGTTGGCCGCCGTGATGTGTGTTGCGACCACGGCTATGGGCCTGCGGGTGCGGACATATTCGTTGAAGGCAGGGAACATAATACGTGACCATGCCGTGCCTCCGCCCCAAAGCAAGTGTCCGGTAAGGGTATAACGCCAGGTCAAGTCATATATTGGACGCGTGGCGCCGGTAAACGAGGCAGCCGTTTTGTTGCCGTCGAATTTAATACGTCCAAAATCAAGGATATCGAGCACTTCAATCTCAACATCCTCGGGGATGCCGCTGGTGCCGCGGATGAGGTCGAATGCCTGCGCAATCGCGTTGGCGGCGGCTTTGTGGCCCGATCCAACCGATGCGTGCACAATGGTTACCAGTGGTTTTTGTGCAGGTGAAACGGTCATTTGCTCCGGTTGGGGAGTAGCTTGCATGGGCAGGGGAGCGCTATTGCTCGTCTGCGTTTGATCCATCGATAACTCCCCTTCATCTTAGTTTCGCAAGGAATCATTGTAGTGCATGAGTGTCACGTTCGTCTAAATTTGGGTATGAGCGCAAAGAACGCCAATCTTTCGACAGGAGGTCTCTTCATGACTACCCATCAGCCGATCGATGTTGCTATTATCGGTGGCGGCCCCGCGGGCTATGCTGCCGCCATTTACGCTGCGCGCTTCAACCTAACGACGACCGTGATTGAACAGGGCATGTCGGGAGGGCAGATCGCCACAACCAATGAGGTCGAGAACTATCCGGGCATTCCGCTCTTGAGTGGCGCCGAACTCGGCGAGCGTTTTCAGCAACATGCAGAGGGCCTGGGAGCACAGGTTGCATGGAGCATGGTTACGGGTATCGATTACGATGCCGATACAGCGCTGTTTACGGTGCATCATGATATGGGCGATACGCTGGCCTCGAGTGTTATCGCTTGCATGGGTGCTACGCCGCGATCTGCTGGTTTTGTTGGCGAGGATACGTATCGCGGTCGCGGTGTTTCGTATTGCGCGACGTGCGATGGCATGTTCTTTCGCGGTAAACAGGTCTTTGTCATCGGTGGCGGCAATGCCGCCTGCGAGGAAGCCCTGTTCTTGTCAGAAATCGCCAGCAGTGTGACCATCGTGCTGCGCCGCGACCAGTTTCGTGCGCCTGATGGTGTTGTTCAGAAAGTACTCGAAAAGGACAATATTACAGTTAGGTACCAAACTAGTATTGTGGAGCTCTCGGGCGAAGCCATGCCAACGACGATCGCCTTTAAGGACAATTCATCCGGGGAAATTCATACCGAGTCATTTGAACCCGGCTCTTTTGGCATCTTTGTCTATACCGGCACGCAACCCCATACCGAGCTTGTTGAGCATCTAGTCGATTTGGCGCCTGATGGCGGCATTCTGACTGATGAATCCATGGCGACCCGCACGCCAGGTCTATTTGCCGCTGGCGATATCCGTTCCAAGCGTTTACGCCAGGTTGTGACCGCGGTTTCTGACGGAGCCATAGCGGCAACCAGCGCATACGCATTTCTCCGTAGATAAGTACGATAATATATCTTATGTAAGGTTGCTATCTTTAAACAAAGTGGTTGGACGGTGCATCAATGTGCTGTCCAACCACTTTTACTTTCCTGCTATATAGTATGTAAAACTAGATAACCTAGAATACAATATAGCTAATGAACGGAGGATCCTTATGAACCACGCCAAACGCGTTATCCCGATGTCTGATTCGTCGGTCAGCATTAAGCCTGAGGATATTCAGCCCACTGTGCTGCCCGATGCATTTATTCAGTCCGATATCGTGCGCAAACTCAATACGTTGAGTCTGCCGCGCTATGACCAGTTGCCCAATGTGACGCTCTACCGCGACCAGGTCATTGAGTATGTTGCGCTGTGGATGGAGCCGCTGTCCATTTGCGTTGAGCAGCCTGTCATTACGCCATCGATGATCAATAACTACGTGAAGGTCGGCCTGGTGCCTGCTCCGGTCAAAAAGCAATATGGCCGCGAGCAGATTGCCCGCCTGATCGCTATCTGCATCTTTAAGCAGGTGCTACCTATTGCTGCGGTGCAGGCACTCTTTAACATTCAGCGTTTGAGCTACGATGCCCCGACGGCCTTTGATTATGTGGTCGATCAGCTCGAGGCATCGATTCGTTCGGCGTTTTCCGTCGAGCAGACGCCGGTTCCCGATACGGCGCATCAGGTAACGCGTGAGTCGCTGCTTGTGCGCAGCGCGGTTTCATCCTTTGTTTCGAAGGCTTACTTGATGAGCTATCTCAAGTTCAACGGGTTTAATAGCTAGCCGACGTATAAAACGGGCGGGACAAAGAGCCATCTGTCGCTTTGTCCCGCCCGTATTTTGCTTGGTTGGACTTTATTTGCCCGAAGCTACGCCCATGCCGTAGCCGATGATGAGGCCGTGCATCTCGGCGTAATAGGAATCCAGGCCGTTGCAGGGCATGATGATGGTCTTGGAGCCGGGCCAATGCTCAACAATGCGATCGGCCAACGCCTGGGCGCTCGATGTGTTCTCCACATGGTCGATGACGACCTCACCGCCCGTAAAGCCCTCGGCTTCCATAGTGTCGATGATCTTGTTGAGCATCTTCTTTTCGCCACGCGTGTGCCCCACGAGTTCGATTTTACCGGCCTCACTCGCCGTGCCCAAAATGCGGATATTGAGCTTGTTGGCAATGACGCCAGCTGCCTTAGGGATACGTCCGGCTTTGGCGAGATTTTCGTAATTGCACAAGCTGAAGAGGATTTTGCTGTTCTGTTCAAGGCTATCGAAGTATGCGCAAGCATCCTCGAATGAGACATCCGGGTTGCTTGCAAGATAGCGGTCGAACAGCAAGAAAATGAGGTCCATTTTGCCGCCAGCTGCGCGTGAATTGACTAGATGAATCTGTCGGTCGGGCTCCTCGGCAAGAACCATATCGCGAGCCGTGGCTGCCGCGTTATAGCTGCCTGACACGCCCTCAGAGATCGGCATGCAGATGGTCTTGTCTGCCAATTTGAAGAGCTCGGCCCACTCCCCTACGCTGGGACAAGCGCTCGAAGAAGCGTTCGTCTCCGCCATAACAGCGCAGTTGAGCTCATGCACATCGAGCGAAAGGTCATCGACGAATTCACGCTCCCCAACTCGAATTTTGAGGGGCGCAAATGCAAAGGTGGTATGGGGCGCGTTCGGTTGCCAATCGCGGAGGTTGCAGCTTGAATCGGAGATAAGTGCCCAGCTCATAGAGGGTCCTTTCTAATTGTTCTTATACAATTATAGCCGTCTTGCAGACCGATTGGGCCGCTATCTAGTATTCAAAACTAGATAGCGGCCTGCACGAAAGGTAAAAGAATGGACCCCATGACTCAAAGCCATGAGGCCCATATCCGTTTGCTCTATCTGAATACTTAGTAGCGAACGAAGATATAGTTATTGTTCATGCCGGCGGCAACGGAGCTGATGATAACACCCGTGTTGTAGTCGGAAGCATGAATCATCTGACCACCACCGATGTAAATGCCGGTGTGGTACGAGTTGACCACAACGTCACCGGGCTGCGGATCGGACACACGCGTCCAGCCCATAAAGGTGTCCGTGGTGCCCAGGCGGCAATAGCGACCAGTGAGACAATAGCTAACAAAACCAGAGCAGTCGAATCTGTTTGGGCCAATTCCGCCCCAGGAATAAGCGCAACCAAGCTTAGATCGGAAGAGCGTCGTGTAGGGA
>CABTAA010000046.1 GCA_902482615.1 uncultured Collinsella sp. | reverse complement strand
GCGCATCCTCTTTTTGCCTTCCTTCTGCTTTTCCAACAGCTTTTTCTTCCGGGTGATGTCGCCGCCATAACATTTGGCCAGCACATCCTTGCGCATGGCCTTTACGGTCTCCCGGGCGATGATTTTTCCGCCGACACAGGCCTGAATGGGCACCTCAAACAGCTGGCGCGGAATAATCTCCTTGAGCTTGTCGCATAGGCCGCGGGCAAGACCGTAGGCCTTGTCCTTGTGGACGATAAACGACAGCGCGTCCACCTCGTCGCCCGAAAGCAAGATATCGAGCTTAACGAGCTCGGAGGGACGGTACTCGTTGAACTCGTAGTCCAACGAAGCGTAACCCTTGGTGCGGCTCTTGAGCTGGTCAAAGAAGTCCAAGATGAGCTCGGCGAGCGGCATGTCAAAGCGCATCTCGACCGATTTGCTCGTGAGGTGAATCATGTCGGTAGTAATGCCGCGGTGCTCGATAGCGAGCTGCATGACGGCACCCGTATACTCGGGCGGGCAGATAATCTTGGCCTTGAGGTAGGGCTCCTCAATGCGCTCGATGCGCGTAGCCTCGGGCAGATCCTGCGGGCTGCGGACATCAATCATCTCGCCGTCAGTCTTGTAGACGTGATAGTCCACCGAGGGGCTCGTGGCAATGAGGTCAAGATTGAACTCGCGCTCCAAGCGCTCCTTGACGACCTCCATATGCAGCAGGCCCAAGAAGCCCACGCGGAAGCCAAAGCCGAGCGCCACCGAGGTCTCGGGCTCCCACACCAACGACGGGTCGTTGACGTGCAGCTTATCGAGCGCGTCACGCAGGTTCTCGTAGTCCTTGTTATCGATCGGGAACAGGCCCGTATAGACCATGGGCTTGGCCTCGCGGTAGCCGGGAAGCGGCTCGGGGCAGGGATTCGACGCCCACGTGAGGGTATCGCCCACGCGAACGGCCTCGGGGTCCTTCAGGCCCGTGACCACGTATCCGACCTCGCCGACCGTGAGCGCGTCGACCGGGGTCTCGGCGGGACGCTTGACGCCCACGCCATCGACCAAAAAGTCGCCCTTTGCCTGCATCATGCGCAGGGTATCGCCCTTTTTGATGGAACCGTCAAAGATGCGCACCGTGGCGACGACGCCACGATACTCGTCGAAGTATGAATCCAGAATGAGCGCCTTGAGCGGCGCGTTCGCATCGCCCTTGGGCGGAGAGATCAAAAAGACAATGGACTCCAGCAGATCGTGGATGCCCTCGCCGGTCTTGCCCGAGACACACACGGCATCATCGGCAGGGATCGCCAGGTCATCCTCGATCTCGGTCTTAACCTCGTCGGGATGGGCCGAGGGCAGGTCGATCTTGTTGATGGCCGGCACAATGTCCAGATTGGCGTTCATGGCGAGCGTCGCGTTGGAGACGGTCTGCGCCTCAACGCCCTGCGTGGCGTCGACAACGAGTACCGCGCCCTCACAGGCTGCCAGCGAGCGCGAGACCTCATAGGTAAAGTCCACGTGGCCCGGCGTATCGATCAGGTTGAACTGATACGTCTCGCCATCGTCGGCGTCATAGGACACGCGAACGGCATTGGACTTGATCGTGATGCCGCGCTCGCGCTCGATATCCATGGTGTCGAGCAGCTGCGACTCCATGTCGCGTTCGTCGACGGTATGGGTGAGTTCGAGGATACGGTCACTGATCGTGGACTTGCCATGGTCGATGTGCGCAACGATTGAGAAGTTGCGGATGTGGGAAATGTCAATTGAAGTATTCATGCGGACTATCTTACCCGAGCGGTACAAAAAATGGAGCCTGTTCCATAAAACAGGCTCCATTTATGCGCGCAATCTGTTTGGTGTGAAATTTACAACTTAGGCGTTGATGCTGTTCACGAGCTTGGCAAGACCGGACTTGCGGTTGGAAGCCTGGTTCTTGTGGATAACATGCTTGGCGGCAGCCATGTCGAGACGCTTGGTGACGGTCTTGAGGGCAGCCTGGGCCTTCTCGGCGTCGCCCTCGGCGACGGCGGACTGGACGTGCTTGGTCAGCGTCTTGAGTTCGGACTTGACAGCCTTGTTACGCATGCGAGCTGCCTCATTGGTGCGGATACGCTTCTTCTGAGACTTGATGTTTGCCACTTCTGGAGTTCCTTTCGAGTTCCTTGCAAAAAATGTATGACACCTCTGAGACACGGTGAGGTCATGCAAGCGCCTACTATAGCACGCTCCCCCTCAAAGGGATAGAACGAATTTGTCAAATAGGCAGGTATCATCACGATTTTCTCAAGATGTTCGTAATCCAGAGCAAAAGCGCGGTCTGAGAATCGGCCGAACCCTTGAGCGCGAGCTCCACATCAACGGCACCCTCGAGCGCTGCGACGAGCTCTGCCATCGAAAAGCGACGTGCCCAGGTCAGGTGATTCTTGACCTGCCAGGACTGGAGCTTGAGCGTTGCGGCCAGCTCACGACCCTGTCCACGCGCATCGAGCGCCTTGGCGACGATAAGCTCGCGGATACGGCCGCACAGCAATGTGTAAGTCCACACGTAGCTCTTGGCGGGCAGCAGATTGAAGAGCTCGAGCGAGCGTCGCATGTCACGGGCCGAGACCGCATTGAGAAAGTCCCAGGGTTGAACCTCGGCCGTACGTACAATCCAGCGCTCAACGTCGGCAAGCTCAATCTGGGGCGCCTCGACCATCTGGGCAAGCTTAGCCAAGTCGTTATCGAGCATGCGAGTGTTTTCACCCGAACGCGAGACGAGTGCCTCGGCGGCCGCCGTCGAGATCGACTTGCCGTGCTGCGTCGCCATCTGCTGCACGCGGCGCGGTAGCTCCCAGCGCTTGGTGCCGGAGCAATCGATCACGGCCTTCTTGTCAATCTTGGCGATCGCCTTATACAGGCGCGTGTTCTTGGCAAGCGAGTCGGCGATGATGAGGCAGACCGTCGTGGGGCTGGGACTCGCCAGATAGTCGACAAGCGGCTCCGAGACCGCCTTAGCGAGCTTTGAGCAGCCATCAAGGATTACCAAGCGAAACTCGCTGCCCATCGGAAAGGTGTTAAGCGATCCGATAATGGACTCGATATCGGGGTCCTTGGTCATGTCGCGCTCGTCGAGGTTGAACTCGACTATTCCCGACTTTTCCAGACGCGCCTTCATACGCGAGACGGCGTGATCGCGCTTGACGCCGTCGGTACCGACGATCAAATATGCCGGCAGCAAACCGGTTTCGGACATTGCGCTCCCCTCCCGCAGGCCTTCGTATTCGTTCCGTGCCATTCTAGCCCAGGGGCCCACCACACGCCAATGACGTCGTCACGGTCGCTGGCATCGCATCGCAAAGCCCTTCGCGGCCGGTGTGATGGTGATATCACCGTGTTCGATGGTGCACACGAACACGCCGCCCGCTTCCTTAACGGCATCGATGCAGGCATCGGACGGATGGCCGTATCGATTCCCCTCGCCCGCGCTCGCAAGAGAAAGCTCGGGCTTCAGGACGCCCAGCAACTCACCATCGACTGAAACCTTGGAGCCGTGATGCCCAAGTTTAAGTACATCGATATCCCCCACCTCCTGCACAAATTCCCGTTCTTGGTCGAGCTCGGCATCACCGGTGAGGAGCATGCGCAGGCCCTTGTCTTCCTGAACATAAGAGAGCAACAGGACAAGCGAGTCCTCATTTCCCTCGCCATCCACGGACGCGAATGGCCACATCACGCGGGCGCAAAATGAGCCGATATCGACCGTATCCCCACGGCGCACCTGCCGATACTCCACGCCAGGTCGGTTCAATACCTCGGCAGGAGCATCCTCCAGCGCATCCGCCGCCACGGCAATCGTTCCGACCGAAAACTGCTCGAGCACGGCAGGCAGACCACCCCAGTGGTCCTCATCCCAATGCGTCACAAAGACGGCATCGATATGGTGCACGTTATTGCGAACCAACGCCGCTACCACGCGCTCGTCGAGCCCGCAGTCGACGAGTGCTACTGCGTCGCCCTGGCGGATAAGAATCGCATCCGCCTGGCCCACATCGAGCACCGTCACCGAAGGCGGCGCGAATCGATCCCAATAGACGTACGGAATCGCAGCCAAGAGTACCAGGCATGCAAGCCCCACCGCCATAGGACGTGCACGGGGACGCGGCCACCAGACCAGCAGAACCGCCAGCAAACACGGCACTAGGTAAATCCACACGCTATCGGGCGACACACTCACGGATGCACCCGGCACGGCGGCAAACAGCTGCTCGAAGAACAGCGCGCAGCGGGCGGCAATCATGGGCACAATGAGCGCCCAAGTCCGCAAAGGTGCCACGAGCGAAAAGGGAACCATCACGATCAACACAGCAAGCAGTACGCTCACCACCGGGCCGATGACCGCATTTGCCAGCGGAGCAATGACCGAGAACGTACCAAAGGCGGGAATGGTAATGGGAAGTGTCGCCAGTTGCGAGCACAGCGTGACGGAAAGCATGCTGGCGACGCCCGATGGCACACCCAGCTCACCCAAAGCGTAGGTCGCATAGGGGCAAAAGCACAGAATGGCTAAGACGCTGGCACATGAAAGCTGAAAGCCCATCTCGAACAGCACCGTCGGCCGCAGTAGCACAAAGATGGACATGGTTACGAAGAGTGCCGATGCGCCGTGCCGGCGACGCCCCGCGCCGTTTACGACAAGCGTCGCGAACACCATGCAGCACGCGCGCACGGCCGAGGGAGACGCGCCCGTAAAGGCAGCGTAGCCCACAAGCGTTATCGCCAATATCGCCCGCTGAAGACCACGTGAGCACCGAGTCTTTTGCAATACACCCTCGATTACAAACCCCACGATAGCCAAATGGCTGCCCGAGACGGCGATAAGATGCGCCGTTCCCGTTACCGAAAACCAGTCGCCCGCGGGCTGGGCGCGCAGCTCGGCCGAACGACCGCAGACGACACCGGCTATGAGCGCACGCGCCGGGTCGGTTGCAGGCGCGATGGACGCAAGCAGCCCATTTCGCAGCCGAAGCAGCGGCCCCGGAAAGCCCTCATCGACCGACAAAATACGAACGGCTTTAACCTTACGCACCTCGCCTCGGAGCACGCGCGATCGGCCATATGCTTCGTTCTCAAAACGTGAAATGCGACCGATAACACGCACGTGCGCCCCGACCTTAAGCTCGCGGTCACACGATAGGCGAACCGTTGCCAAGTTCTTACCGTCCGCGCGTACCTCGCAGGTATAGGAATACACGTCGTCGTTTATGGATGGATCGCCCTGCACGACAAACTCGAGGCTGCTTGCCGCTCGACCGTCGAGCGCCTTCGAGGAGCTGAGCGTGCCCACAGCCCACCACGCCGAGACGACCGCTCCAGCCACGAGACCGACGGACGCGGCATACAGCCACCGCTTCCAAGGGGCAAGCCGCGCACAAGATTGAGCCAGCACAACGAAGACCGCCGCCGCAACGGGAATGGCCCATAGCGGCCCGACCGCCGGCACCCGCTCCCTCAGCAGCGCATCAGCGGCCACGTTGAGCACCAAGGCGCAGCTCATGCACACGCCAGCACACAGAGCCATCGTCCACGGCATCAAGGGCCGCGGAGGCATCACATGCTCGCGCTCTGTCGCACTCATACGCAGATGCAATCTTTGATTTTGGCAAGCTTCTTCTCGCCGATTCCCGACACACGCATCAGATCGTCAACCGAGGCAAAAGCACCGTTCTTTGTACGCTCATCGATAATCGACTGGGCCATGGAGGGACCGATGCCCGAGAGCGTCTGTAGCTCTGCCGCGCTTGCCGTATTGATATTTACTAGGCCTGTTGCGCCACTCACGCCCGATGATGCGGAAGCCCCACCATCAACACCGGCTTCCGCAATGGACGCCTGCTGCTCCCCTACCGTTGGAACGTGGATTTTTTGTCCATCAGTGACCTTAGATGCCCGATTGAGCCCCGTAACGTCTGCCTCGGGCGCCAGCCCGCCGGCGGCATCAATCGCCTGAGCCACCCGCGCGCCGTCCTTGAGACGATATACGCCGGGCGACACAACGGCGCCATCGACATCGACATAGACCTCTGCCGCGGCAGAAGCCTTAGTCGAAGAACCTTCGGATGTCTTTCCGCTCGAGGCATCACCGGATCTCGGCTCCACCAACGAGCCCGAACCGTCAGTGCGCTCAAACGACACGCCACCGGCACCGCCGCCAAGGTTCGCCATCGCCAGTCCACTCGCCATCGCAATGACGACCAGTATCGCCATCACCACTGCCTTATGACCGAACAGCTTGTCCGCCAAGCGGTCCATCCGTTTGACTCGTTCGTGTTGTTCGCGCTGCGCCATAGCAAACCCTCCCAACCCCATCGTGTCAGGAAAGGAGTCCCGCAACAGCCACGCCCCAAAACCGGTTTTAGCGGTCAAACCAAAAGCAGACCAAAACCTTGCACAAATCTGTCCATTTATTCAGGCACACGTCAGCAAATGAACACTTAGCCGCAAAAAGCCCAGATAGCAAAAGACCGACGATGCAAGCGCATCGTCGGTCTATGCACAAATTTACTCGTGATCTTGGTAAATCTCACGCGGAGCAAGCTCCGAATGTTTGCGTTTTAAGGTCTTAGGGGCCTTATACGTGTTGCTCTCGAAGTCGATGTACTCGGTCTGCTTGAGCAGGCGCTCGATCATCTCCTCATGATCGAACAACTCCCAGGCCTCATGCACGGCATCAAGTTTAGCGTGCGTCTCGGGACGGCGCGGCATAAACAGCGTGCAGCAGTCGGGAGCGGCCTCAGTCGAGATATCGAACGTACCGATCTCCTCGGCACGCGCAATGATCTCCTGCTTGTCCGAACCGATGAGAGGACGGAACACGGGGATCTTCACGGCCTCGTTAACGGCCATGATATTCTCGAGCGTTTGGGAGGCAACCTGTCCAAGCGATTCGCCCGTCACGATGGCCTTGGCGCCCTCGATGTGTGCAATGCGCTCGGCAACCGAATACATAATGCGGCGATACATGATCACGCGCAGGTTGCTGGGACAGGTGACCGAAATCTCACGCTGGCAGTCGCCAAACGGCACCACGTACAGGCGGCCGATCTGGACACCCGGCTCAAGCGCACGGATGATGTCCTGCACCAAATACTCGCTCGTGTCGGGCGTCTGCGGACGACCTGAGAAATGTACCGGCACGCACACCGCGCCGCGACGCGCGAGCATCCAGGTCGCCACCGGAGAATCGATACCCGACGACAGCAGCGTCACGACCTTGCCGGCAGAACCCACCGGCAGACCGCCCACGCCGCGCTCGGAGCGCGCGTACACATAAACGCTACCCTGGACCACCAGTACGTGCACCATCGCATCGGGGTCGTGCATTTGAACCTTTTTATCGGGGAAGGCCTCACACAGCACCTCGCCCACCTGACGATTGATGTCAATCGAGGTGAGCTCATAGTCGGTATTGGAACGCTTGGCGTGCACCTTAAACGAATCGAAGGAACCAAACTCGCGCAGCGCCTTCACGGCGGCGGAACAGAACTCCTGAGGGTCGCGATTGGTGTGATACGCCAAAGACACACGAGCAACGCCGGGAACGGTGCGAATGACATGCGCCGCCTCGTCGGCCTGATGCTCGTTAAAGGTCACGAGGATATAACCGGAAATTCGAGACACGGCATTCACGGAAAAGGCGGCCAAGGCCGCCTTGATGTTATCCATGAGGATATGCTCAAAATGTGCGCGGTTCTTACCCTTCAGTCCAACCTCGTGATAGTGGACCAGGCAGACGCGAGCCGCCATTTAGGCTTCAGCAACCTTGTGGCCGAGCGCCTTCTCGTAACGGGCCTCGTCGTAAGAGATGTCGCCGTCGACAATCTCGTCCATAGCCATCGAAATGGTATCGGCACCGGAAAGCCCGATGGTGATGTCATCGACATCCTGGACGGCAAGCACGCGGTTGTGCTGGCCACGCAGCATGCTGTTAATATCGCAGGCGCGCTTGGAGGCAAGCGAAGCAAGCAGGAAGCGGTTGTGATCGGTCTTCTCCAGAAGATCGTCAATGCAAGGCTTTACAACGGACACGGACCTCAGATCCTTTCATGCATATCGAGAACGCGAACGAGCTCATCGGTCGCGCGGTCGAGATCGTCATTAACCACGACGTCGTCGTAGCGGTCGGCAAGGGCAAGCTCATCGGCGGCGTTTGCCATACGCAGCTCAATCGTCTCGGGCGTCTCGGTACCGCGACCGACTAGACGCTCGCGGAGCACCTCAAGCGAAGGCGGCTTGATAAAGATCAGCACGGCCTCGGGGAAACGCTCCTTCACCTGCAGGGCGCCCTGGACATCGATCTCCAAAATCAGAGATGCGCCAGAGGCGAGCTTGGATGCGACCTCGCTCACCAACGTGCCGTAGCAGTTACCGTGAACCTCGGCCCACTCAACAAACTCACCGTTTGCCACGCGGCGGTCGAACTCCTCGCGCGTCAGAAAAAAGTAGTTGACGCCGTCGACCTCACCTTTGCGTGGTGCTCGCGTGGTAGCCGAAACCGTCAGGCCCAGGTTCGAGCGGCGCTCGCGCACACGAGTGACGAGCGTACCCTTGCCTGCGCCTGACGGTCCAGAAATCACAAAGAGCTTGGAATCCTGAGCGCTCACTTATTTGGTCAGCTGCTCGAGGAGCTGCTCGCGCTGACGGACGCCGAGGCCCTGGACGCGACGGGTAGCGGAGATACCGAGCTCCTCCATGATCTTGGCGGCCTTGGCCTTGCCATAACCAGGGAGAGACTCGATGAGGGTGGAAACCTTCATGCGGGAAGCGATGGGGTCATCGGAGTTGAGCACGGACTCGAGGGACTTCTCGCCCTTCTTGATCTGCTCGCGAAGCTCAGCGCGGGCGTGACGTGCGGCAGCAGCCTTCTCAAGAGCCTGCTTGCGCTGCTCATCGGTAAGCTGAGGGAGTGCCATTCGTACCTCCAAATAGTTGGGTTATATCTGATTCAATAATTGGCATTTTAGCACGTAGAACGTACAAAATGCCCAATCGCGGCTCCATAGGTTAGACGATACCCGCAAAAAGTGCAATATACTGCGCCCAAAGTTAAGCCCCTGACCTGCGATTCCACACAAAGGATGGGAAAGTTTACGCAGGCACAGGGGCTATTTTGTGCTAATGAAACCCAAAAGTGGTGACTTAGGGGAATCTTTTACGCGACGTTTTCGACCAGCTCAGCGACGATGGCGTCAAAGGCGGCAACCGGATCGTCGGCACCGGTGATGGGACGGCCCACCACAATGTGGCTTGCGCCACGCTCGATAGCCTGGGAAGGCGTCGCCACGCGGGACTGGTCACCAAGGGCGGCGCCCACCGGACGCACACCCGGAGTCACGATCAGGGCATCAGGGCCCAGCAGCTCACGCATGTCGTGAGCCTCCATCGGCGAGCACACGATGCCATCGATGCCGTTGGCCTGAGCGAGCTTTGCCAGGCGGGCGGCCTCCTCGGCCACGGGCGACTCGACGCCGATCTCGCTCAAGGCATCCTGATTCATGCTCGTGAGCACGGTGATGGCGACGAGCTTGGCGCGGTCCTCGCGCGCCTCCTCGGCACCCTCGCGGCAGGCAGCGAGCATGGCGCCCGAACCCAAGCCGTGAACCGAGAGCAGGTCGGCACCGGCAAGCGAGGCCGAACGGGCGGCACCGCGAACCTGATGCGGAATATCATGGAACTTAAGGTCAAGGAAGACCTTAAAGCCCAGGTCCTTAAAGGTCTTGACGATCTCGGGGCCCTCAGCGTAATAGAGCGTCATACCAACCTTAAGCCAGGCGGCATGGCCCGAAAGCTCGTGGGCAAGCTCGAGCGCACGCTCGCGGTCGCAGTCGAGAGCGACGATTACGCGGTCGCGGGCATCGGTCTCTAGCATTCGAAAGCACCTACCAGTTCGTTGATGTCCTTCACGCCTTGGGACTCAGCCCAGGCCTCGAGCTCGTGCGCGATCTTGAGCGAAGCGCACGGATCGACGAAGTTGGCCATGCCGACCGACACGCAGGTGGCGCCGGCCAGGATAAACTCGGCC
>CABTAA010000045.1 GCA_902482615.1 uncultured Collinsella sp. | reverse complement strand
GCCGCGCGGTTCGTCGCGCGGCGATGATCGGTGCGGCGGTCGTTTGCAGCGTGGTTTGGGCTGTGGTCGTGGTTTCGGCCGCGCTGCTGGCGTCGGGCGCTCGCGTGACGGCGACTTTGGGATCGCTCGTGTGGTCTGGGTCGCTACCGGGTATTATTGCCGCACTGGCGTTGGCGCTGCCAGGCATAGCCGGCGTTGCCGCGGGGGCACTTGCGCGCGATCGGCGCTCGGGCTTCCTGCAGGGTGTGCTTGCGCTTTCTGCCTGCGAGGTTCCGGTGCTGGTTGTGGCTGCATGTAGCGTATTTTCCCAACGCGCCGTGACGGGCGGCCTTGTTGCCGCTCTGGTTGCAACCTATGCGCTTACGTGGTTTTTGCTTGCGATGGGCTTTGCCTTTGAACTTCCCGTTTCGGCACCGCGACGCACAAAAGCCCAGATGGCGACTCCGCTTGCCGGTGGAGCCGCAGCTGCCCGTACTTTTGGCAGACCTGTCGAGGTATCGTCCGATTCTATTTCTACGACCAAGGAGGCCTAGGTCATGGCATCTCAAGTTGAGCTCACCCCATGCGGGGCCATGTTTGACATCTTTAAGCGCGCGGCGCATCTGAGCCATATCGAGCTGTGCGGCTTGGTGCTTTCGTCCCGTCCGCTCGCCGACGGCCGCAGCCCGCAGAGCCGGGCCGCCGATCGCTCTTGGGTTTCCCGCTTTATCGTTCGCGCGCCGGTCGGCACGCTTCAGCAGCGCTACTTTGCCGAATACGGTACCTCGGCTGCGCGTATTATGTCGCAACTGGCCCTGCGCCAGCGAAATCCCATGGACTCCACGGCTGTGATCAATATGGTGTGCGGTCCTGCAGGTGAACCGATGGTACGCGCACTCGAAGAGTGCCACCAGGACACGAATCTCTATCGCAACGCGCTCGATCGCCTGTCCCAGGCGGCAGAACTCATGCCTGCCGAGCGCGCCGAGGCCGTGCTGGTGCTGTTTGTCGCCGTCGGCTGTTCGGCGGATGTGCGGTCCTCGGTGAACTATGCCATCGACTACGCGCACGCGACCTGTGGCGGAGGCACCTCCACGCCGCGTTCGCTTGGCATGTCGATGGCCGCGGGCGAACGCGAACCCGCCCCGGCGCACCCCTTGGGCTTGCTGCGCGTACAAAACAGTTTTGTCGTGAGCGCCCCGCGCTGGATTCAGCCGAGTGAGCAGGGTGTTGAGATTGGCGCGCTGGCCACTGGTGGGGGCGATATTACCGACGTCGGCGACGATGTCTCGGCCCGCCATGCCCATATCTGGTGCGATGCTCAAAATATCTGGCACGTCGAGGACTTGTCGTCCACCAACGGAACCGTGGTGGTAAACGGGGCCACGCGCGTCTGCATTCAGGTCGAGCCCGGCCGTTCCGCCCAACTCAATCCCGGCGACGAGCTCAAGCTCGGCGAATCCACTACCTACGCCATTCTCTTCGGTGCCCTCTAGCCGGCAGTTAGGGACGTTCCTTTTCTGCCGGCACTTGGGGACGCTTCTCGGCGCGCCAGAGCCGGTCGCCTGGGGATGGAGGGGCCATTTTGGCCCTTGGCGGTCAGTCGGGGCGAAACTAGAAGATCTTTCCGATTCGCGGCTGTTCATGCTTGTAGAGCATCTAAAACAATAGGATGTTATTCTGGAATATGCCGGGTGCGTGAACTTGCCTGTCTTAGCCTTAATAAGGTATAGGGGAGTTTGGCTCAGGGGTTCCGTCTTGTTCTTCAGCGCAGTATTGTGGGACAGATTTGCTGAGATTGGCGCCTTACACCGCAGAGCGCACGGAAGGCTCTCGATTTGTGTTCTGGCCCCAGAATACAGGGCCTGATACTTACCAACTGTGGCATGGATGTAACATCTGTAGAAATCAACCCTTTTGTTGTCGACCTTTGTAAGAAAAACACTGCCATCAACTCTTTGGATGACGAAACTGGGGTGCTTGAGGGGAGCCTTTACTCCCCTCTGAGAGATGACTCATGTTTTTCGCTTGTCGTTGTGAATCCTCCGTTACTGCCGATTCCGGATGAGATTCCTTATCCCTTCGTTTGAGATGGAGGACAATCGGGTCTGGATAAAACACTTCGTATTCTTAAGGGTGGCGATACGCATTTAGAGAAAAACGGTAAATACTGCTAATAGGGGTGACGACGATGGCGCAGGGGCGACCCGCGATGCTCTCATCAATACGTCGGATACTTGGGAAATCAGGTCTAGATGCATGTATGATGATGCTGTGTGGCTATTCAATTAATCCGCGTTCCGAATGGGTGCAGGGTATAGCTGCGACATCGTATGCTTTTGACCCGGCGCGATACTCAGATATTTCTGAGGCGGTTGACGAAGTTTATACGCACTATGCCGCGCAAGGCGTTTCGGAAGTTTGCACATCTACGTTACGGGCTTAGGTTTCTTCAAGCGAGCAGGCCGGTTGCGTTATTTCGAGCGATTTTTCTAGTCTAGACGACAAAAGGCAAAGGATTTGATGGGTATAAAACGCGGACGTTTGTGGGCGGATGCTCAAATCTATTGTGGCAATCGGGCGGTTGAAAAAGATATTTCAACCGCCCGATTGCCAGGTTCGTCGGAGGAGATGTCCGATTCCGACTCTCTTGTAGGAAGAGCTTGAGATCGTATTGGCCCAAGGCAATCTTAAAGCAGTCTCATTGGCAAATCTTCGCTCCTGTTGTGTTGAGGTGTAAGGTATCAGTGATTGATGTTTTGTGGCGGGTAGATTGGGGCCTTCCTTGATTCGATGCGTTCTCTCGAGGTTCATCAGAGCAAAAGGGGCTTTCGTCTTCATTGCTATCACGGTGATTGGAACCGCTCTCTCCTATGCCATGCCATACGTGAACGGGAAATTCTTAGATTTTCTTCTCGGTAACCGCAGCGAAAGAGACGCCGTACTCTTCGCGCTCCTGGTTGCGTCAATAGGAGTTTTCTCCACCCTCTTTACTTATTTTGCAGGAACACTTTCCATTCGCATAACCACGAGACTTTCCTTTGATCTTCTCAGGGAGGCCGTCTTGCGTTTTGAAAGAGACGATTACTTGGTGAGTCGGACCATCGATCCAGCCTATACAACGCAACGGATTATTTCCGACTCCAGCGTGGTCTCATCCTTCGTTTTGGCGAATTTTATCAGTGCGCCGCTGTCCATTGTAGCCATTCCCATCGTATTGCTTATCATATGGTCAATTGATTCAACTCTCGCGGTGTTTTCCATCATTCTCCTCATCGTGTATTTCTGTGTAATTACTGGGTTGAGGAAACTTTTGTATAGGGTCACGTATGAGAAGAAAGAGGCGGACAGCGCCTTTTACGCCGCAATTGCATCGCAGCTTAATCAGATTCTCAACATTCAACTGACATCTTCGTACGGCAAGAGCGAACAAGCGCTCGACGCTGGGTTTAAGAGCTATTTTCCCAAAGTTTTGCGCTCCGGAAAGCTATCATATTCTCTGACATCGCTCGATGGTCTTTTCGCAGCGTTGTTTCAAGCGGTGATACTTGTTGTTTCCGGAGTACGAATCATTAACGGAACTATGTCAATAGGCGAGTACACTATCATCGGTACATACTTCGCGGTTCTCTTTAAGACTTTGAAAAGTATGATGTCATTGTTCAAATCCTATCAAGATGCCAAAGCATCATGGGATAGGACGGCTATCGCGACGAGAGAAAAGGAGAGATCGGGGTGGAATCGGACCGATTTAGCTAAACTCGATGAAATAAATGACATTTCGGTATCTGATTTGGAATTCTCGGTTGCCCTTCCAGACGGATCTGTCCGAGAGGTCCTCGGCGGGTTTTCTTTCAAGTTTTCCGGTCCTGGTACATATTGCATAGTTGGGGAAAACGGAAGAGGCAAGACGTCACTTCTTTACTTGATGCTCGGGCTATACTCATCGAAAGGCAAAGTAAAATACAACGGCGTGCCAATCGAAGAATGCGACTTGGATTACATACGTGCGAGAGAGATATCGTGCTGCCCACAGTCGTGCTTCGCGCCGGACGAAACGGTGAAAGAGCTGTTAGAGTATTTCGACACGCCCTTTTCTTCCTATCACCGGGGTGTAGATGGCCTACTTTCGCTGGAAAACAGCGTGAAGGAGTTGCTCGGGAAACGTTGCTCCGCGCTTTCGGGCGGTGAGCTGCGCCGAGTGTACTTATGGTCGGCGATTTCACGCAAGTCGTCAGTTTTGGTACTCGACGAGCCCACGACTGGGTTAGACGCTGTAAGCCGCGCCGAGCTTGCGGCCTATGTTAAGCGCAACAAGCAAAGCCAGCTGATCATCGTTGTCTCTCACGATGACGAGATGGTCGGCGCGGTAGAAGGGGTAGTGGATTTAGGCAGCATGTACCAGGGTAAATGATGACAAGTGTAGTGCTACCCAACTGGCAGAGATAACAAAAAGGCGATGCAGATGCACGTAGCATTCAGGCGGTTCGGACTCGGTGCCTTCACGCCATCGCAACGCTTTCAGATATAGTTCTCGTTCTCTTACTAAAGGAAACTTTAGTCTACGTCATCTTGTCGAGACAGAGGTGAAGCGAAGTGTTGTCGCGACGTATCTTATTCCAGGTGGCTCAGTATCAGCGTGAGAATCGCACTAAAGTGTACTTACGATTCTCGTGTCCCACGGACAACATGAGCTGAGCATTGAGGTTCCACCCTTTGCTGCAACTACACGGGGTTGGACGGCAATGAATATGCCGGGCCGCATACCACGCGCAGCGGGGGTCCATGTCCCAGTATGTTGCCTACAGCAGCCTCGATGTCCACGCACACATCATCTCTGCCTTCGCGTTCAATCCATTTGCCGGAGAGTGCGAGGGTTGCCAGGCCGTAGAATTCGAGCCGAACAAATGAAATGCGGTATCAGCGCATAGGATTAAACTGACGATTGCTTTGCACTGAGAATACGCTTGGAAAGCCGCTATGGGTGGCGGCCCGGGTTAAATAGAGAAGCCCGTCCGATCACTTTCATGTGGCGAACGGTCGGGCTTCTTATTCCACTTGCCAATGCTCGGCTCATATTGGAAGAAAGCTACGCTAATGTTTGCGTGACACTCCTATTTTCTCCGAAGAAAGAATCGGATAATGAAGAATAGAATTAAAAAAGGTGCCAGATATAACGCAAGTATAAAGGCTAATCCAACGAGACCTTGCAATAATGGCATAACTCCTCCCAGACACAAGATTTTGGTATTTGTTCCCATCTTATTCTGAATTGGACCAAATAGTTCCTAGCCACAAAACTACTCGTCAACTGGATCGCACCAATCTGCTGGCAAAACACAGCTTGATTCTTTATCGACATAGCACCAATCCGCAACAGGGCACTCGGCGATGTCGTAAAAATTGCATATATCAACTCCAAGACAACAAGGCTCAACGGGAGGATGTTCATTTGAACCAACAGGATGGATATGCTTCATAACAGCTCCTCACCTTAATCCAATTAGAGACTACGTTTGATCAATGCCACAGTGATCTACAACGCAGATGCTGCCGCCATCCATGTCATAGTCGCAGTAATCGTATGCACCACAGCCATCTGCTTTATCATAAACAGTACAGATGTCAGTAATGCCCAAGAGGCAGTCAAAAGACATCGGCTTCACGCCTGCCTCGTCGCCACTTCCTGGATTAATCGGATGAATATGCTTCACGACTACCTCCCTTTGAGTGCAGAAAAACCTCAATATTGTGTATAACAAACCAAGATGTCTAGTTCACCATATTTCTAGAATGGTTTCGGCGAACGTAGCAATAAGCTTCGCAGACGGTAATCAGAAGAACGAACACCTCCACAATGGTGACAGCAATGCGCTGAACCGCTTATTCCGATACAGTAGCTTCTCGTTGATTTTTCTCCTGCGAAGATGAGTGGCGGGAAATAAGGTCAAAAGCCATCTCGTAGCACATTTTTCTATATTCACATGATGCAGGGTGTAGACTCTTGGGCAAGTAGCCGTGCTCGTCTGCAGCCTCCCAGCTACAGCCCCCACCACAGAAAGACCGAGCCCAACAGTCCGTACAGTCAATTCTTTTTTCGACACCCTGACTCCAGTTTTCAATATACCTAGTTTCGTCAATTCCGGTGACGATGTTGCCCATTTTGAATCGCATCATCCCGACAAACCTGTGACAGGGGTATACGTCCCCTTCGGGAGTCACGGAAATAAAACGCCTGCCAGCCCCGCATCCGACAAAGGCGATCCTGTTGCTCATAATCAAATCAACTGCAGTTTTCAATGTTCTAAACAAGGGCTTTTCCCCTTGATCAATCTGTTTGAGATATTGATCCGCCAAATCTATTAGGCCCGCCCTGATTTTGTTTAATGAGTGTTCGTCGAGTTTGATATTCTCATCGAATGAGCTCACGGGCGAGAAGTAAATCCTTCTGAAGCCCATCTCTTTAAACTGAAGATAGTCTTCAACAAGGTTACAGTTATTATTTGTTAAGGTCGCTCTTGCGCCGAAGGGGAACGACTCGGAAAAACGACGAACGTTTTTGTCGATATCGGAGAAAGAGCCGCCTCCCGTCTTGTACGGGCGCGATGCATCGTGCTTGCATCCTGTACCATCGAGACTAATCAGAACAGAAAACCCGTGCTCCTTGAAAGAATTCACAGCAGTGTCATTCAAAAGCGTTCCGTTGGTCGTAATAGAATAGGTAAAGTTTCTATTGGGGTATATTCTTTTTGAATAGTCGACCGTTTTCCATATCAGCGGCTCGTTAATCATGGGTTCCCCACCAAAAAAGACGATCGCAAGCGTTTCGTTTTCCGATGAACTTGCGACGAGGTAGTCGACCGCCTTGAAGGCTATCTCGTCTGTCATCAGCAGAGGAGACGTTCCATAATCTCCTTTACCGGCAAAACAGTAACTACAACCAAGGTTGCATGCATGTGAAACGTGGAGTTCGATGGATCTAAGTTTTCGAGGCGTGTCTTTTGTTAAGAAAGTCCGCTCAGACAATCGTTGATACTCATCAATGTCGTCTTCAAGTTCTGCTATGGTCGTTTGGTCGTAGCCTTTCGCAGCAAGTGACTTTGTTAGCAACTTCGAGTTGACCGTTCTTCCCGATGCTTCAAATATGCGAAGCGCATCTTCTGATGCTTGGTCAACCTGAAAGCAATTGCGAGTGACCTCATCGAAGCAGTAACGACGATCACTTACTGAGAAAAAATGCATACGTTCCTCAATTTCATGCTGGACTGGCACTAACCTTGTTTATTGTTGCGCAGCTATAAAAAACCACCAGCGGGGATTCGGTGTGCGGCCCAATCGGACTCCCAAAAGGTTCTATTTGAGACTGGCAAGCTTTGTGTTGTTGGCACTTCGACAGCGCTCTTTATTCCAACATGGAGCCTCGCAGTTTGAGTCGACTTGCCTCTGGAAGGTCCGATCTTAACTTGATTTAGGATGAAAACAGATTACAGGCGCGCTCCTCTAGAAAGAAAGGAAACCAATCGCCGCCTTTCACCAGGAAAGTTTTTATAGCCCACCTCGAGCAAAATGAAAGATGCGAGAGCGATTGGGGAACAACGCGAATCTCCCCTTTTGGGTGGAAGCGAGCCTTCAGCCACCGGCGAACGACTCGCCCTGGTCAGAATCTGGAAGTGGTGCCGGGCCGCTTGGGCCTCCCCGGTGACTTCGTGGGGCTTACCTGCCTGACGTCGAGGAGTACATCCGCAAGATTCGTTCCCTATGCCGTTTGCTCTCACGCCCGCCTTAGTTCCAAGTCGGGCGAGCCGCCGCGCTCATGCGACCCGTGGCGGCGACACGTTGACGCCGCGCTCGCTGAGCACATCTTCGGTCGCGGGCGAGCACGAGGTCGCGCCGGCGCATCCGCTGGGACTGCTGTGCGTGCAAAACGGCTACGTGGTGAGCGTCCCGCGCTGGATTCAGCCGAGTGAGGAAGGCGTTGAGATCGGCGCGCTGGCAACGGGGGAGGGCGGCATCACCGACGACGTCTCGGCCCGCCATGCCCATATCTGGTGCGACGAGTCTGGCGCATGGTTTGTCGAGGACCTGTCGTCCACTAACGGCACCGTGGTGGTAAACGGGGCCACGAGTGTGTGTATTCAAGTAGAGCCCGGCCGCTCCGCCCAGCTCAACCCCGGCGACGAGCTCAAACTCGGCGAATCCACCACCTACGCCATCCTGCTCGGCGCCCTCTAGCCGGCAGTTAGGGACGTTCCTTTCCTGCCGGTACTTGGGGACACTCCTTGGCGCGTCAGAGCCAGTCGTCCGGGGATGGAGGGACCATTCTGGCCCTTGGCGGTCACCCGAGGTAAACCTTTACCGCCCGCCTATATTTGTCGAAATTACACTTAACGGCGGGGTACAATAAACCCGCATGCGGATTTCCGTTGCGGGCGCTTCCCATCGCCGGGGCGTGCCCGGGAGCATCCGGCATGCGGCCTTTGCGGCGCTCGGTCATGTGCAAGACGGGCGGTCGGGTCTGTGGGGCGCATCAGCTGCCCCTCGCCTCGGCATGTCTTCTCTCCACGCCACGTACCTGCTGCTGAGCCTGCCTGCCAGATGATTGGAAGCAACAGCGTAAATCCCATCACGCCAACATCCCGGCGATCGCCGGGGCCTGTATACCTATATGAGAGGAGAGGGGTATATGGCGCGTAAGTTTAAGTCTATGGACGGCAACGAGGCGGCCGCATATGTTTCGTATGCGTACACCGAGGTAGCGGGAATCTATCCCATTACGCCGTCCAGCCCGATGGCCGACCATGTCGACCAGTGGGCGGCCCAGGGTCGCAAGAACATCTTCGGCACCCCGGTCAAGGTCGTCGAGATGGAGTCCGAGGCAGGTGCAGCCGGTACCGTTCACGGTTCGCTGGGCGCCGGTGCTCTGACCACCACCTACACGGCTTCTCAGGGTCTGCTCCTGATGATCCCGAACATGTACAAGATCGCAGGCGAGCAGCTCCCGGGCGTCTTCCACGTCTCCGCGCGTTGCGTCGCTTCGCACGCCCTGAACATCTTTGGCGATCACTCCGACGTCATGGCCTGTCGCCAGACCGGCTTCGCCATGCTTGCCGAGGGCAACGTCCAGGAGGTCATGGACCTCTCGCCGGTGGCTCACCTTGCCGCCATCGAGGGTAAGACCCCGTTCCTTAACTTCTTTGATGGCTTCCGCACCAGCCACGAGATCCAGAAGGTCGCCATGTGGGACTACAAGGATCTTGCCGAGATGTGCGACATGGACGCCGTCCAGGCTTTCCGCGATCACGCGCTCAACCCTGAGCACCCGCATACCCGCGGTAGCCACGAGAACGGCGACATCTTCTTCCAGAACCGCGAGGCCTGCAACAAGGTCTACGACGAGCTTCCCGCCGTCGTCGAGGGCTACATGAAGAAGATCAACGAGAAGCTCGGCACCGATTACGGCCTGTTCAACTACTACGGCGCTCCCGATGCCGACCGCGTCGTCGTGTGCATGGGCTCCTTCTGCGACGTGCTCGAGGAAGTCATCGACTACCTCAACGCTCACGGCGAGAAGGTCGGCCTGGTCAAGGTCCGCCTGTTCCGTCCGTTCTCCATCAAGCACTTTGTCGACGTTCTCCCCGAGACCGTCAAGAAGATTGCCGTCATGGACCGCACCAAGGAGCCGGGTTCCATCGGCGAGCCGTTATACCTTGATGTTGTTGCAGCATTAAGTAGGAATAATTTATTTTCAACACAATTTCACCCTGAAAAAAGTGGAGTTGCAGGTTTAAAGATATTAAAGAATTTTGTTAATTTATTCCATCCCATATGAGGTACTTTATCCTCGTGCCTCTGCGAAATGAAACGTTTCACATCAGTATCAAAAATACCCAGGCAATCCACATCCCCCTCTTCAGAGTGGCGGCACATCAACTGCATGCCGAGGCAAATTCCTAAAACAGGCTGCTTCAATCCTTTTATAATTGTATCTAAGTTATGCTCTTTCAAGTGCTCCATTGTGGTATGTGCTTCACCGACACCTGGAAAGATTACTTTGTCTGCTTTACA
>CABTAA010000044.1 GCA_902482615.1 uncultured Collinsella sp. | reverse complement strand
ACAAGTGCGATATGGTTGACGACGAAGAGCTGCTCGACCTGGTCGAAATGGAAGTTCGCGAACTGCTGGACAGCCAGGATTTCGACGGCGACAACACCCCGATCATCCGTGGTTCCGCTCTGAAGGCTCTGGAGAGCACTTCCAAGGATCCCGATGCTCCGGAATACAAGTGCATTTGGGAGCTGATGGACGCTGTTGACAGCTACATCCCGACCCCGGACCGTGCTGCTGATAAGCCGTTCCTGATGCCCGTTGAGGACGTTATGACCATCTCCGGCCGTGGTACCGTTGCTACCGGCCGTGTCGAGCGCGGTGAGCTCAAGCTCAACGAGCCCGTCGAGATCGTCGGCATCAAGGATACCCAGAACACCGTCGTTACCGGTATCGAGATGTTCCGTAAGTCCATGGACTTCTGCGAGGCTGGCGACAACGTCGGTCTGCTGCTCCGCGGCATCAAGCGCGAGGACATCGAGCGCGGCCAGGTTCTCTGCAAGCCCGGTTCGGTTACCCCGCACACCAAGTTCACCGGTGAGATCTACGTTCTGACCAAGGAGGAGGGCGGTCGTCACACCCCGTTCTTCGATGGTTATCGTCCTCAGTTCTACTTCCGTACCACCGACGTTACCGGTACGGTCAAGCTCCCCGAGGGCACCGAGATGGCTATGCCTGGTGACCACATCACCATCGAGGGCGACCTCATCCACCCGATCGCCATGGAGGAGGGCCTGCGCTTCGCTATCCGCGAGGGTGGCCACACCGTCGGTTCGGGCATCGTCTCCACGATCATTGAGTAAATTAGCTCTTTGATATAGCTGACTTAGAGAACCCGGCACTTATATGGGTGCCGGGTTCTTTTCTGCAATGGATATTGAGCCGTTGCTGGTGTCGAGAGGATCGATAATGGTCCTGGATGCACCGTCGATTAGCTCTCGATGGCTTCATTGATGTGTTCCAAATATGAATGGATCCACCGAGAACCAATTGACTCGAGGTTTTCATTGACAGCACTTACGTGGAGCTGATAAAGTAACAACTCGTGCCCGTACGGGGCGGAAATGAAAGGATCAGGATACATGCGTACTCTAGTTACTCTTGCGTGCACTGAGTGCAAGCGCCGCAACTATACGACCACCAAGAACAAGTCGACCATGCCTGATCGTATGGAGATCAAGAAGTATTGCCCCTGGTGCCGTCACCACACGCTGCACAAAGAGACTCGCTAGTCTCTAGTCACATACGCCAGTAGTTCAATTGGTAGAGCATCGGTCTCCAAAACCGAGTGTTGAGGGTTCGAGTCCTTCCTGGCGTGCCAGTCATTATTCCGTAAGCTCCCACTTGGGGGCTTACGGTTTACTCATGTATAAGCGCATTGCGCGGAGGTAACCCAAATGGCCAACAAGAAGAACAAGAAGAAGGCTCAGCAGCCGGCACCTGCCAACAGCGCTGCCGCCAACTCCAAGGTTGAGGCCAAGAAGGCCGTTGCCAAGAAGAACGAGAAGGCTGCGAAGTCCAAGAAGAACGAGAAGCCTGGTTTCTTCGCCCGCACCAAGAAGTATTTTGCTTCGGTCAAGTCCGAGATGAAGCGTGTCACGTGGCCCGATAAGAAGGAGCTCGTGAACTACTCGGTCGTCGTTTGCGCTTCTCTGATCGTCGTCGGCGTCGTCATCGCTCTGCTCGATGCTGGCTTTGGCGAGGCTCTTGCTCTGTTCTCTGGATTGAGGGGCTAAACCATGTCTAAGCGTTGGTACGTCGTTCACACTTACTCTGGATACGAGAACCGCGTTAAGTCCGATCTCGAGCATCGCATCGAGACTATGGGCATGCAGGACCGTATCTTTGATATCGAGATTCCTATGGAGCGTGTCACCGAGATTAAAGAGGGTGGCAAGCGTGAGACCAAGGATTCCAAGATTTTCCCGGGTTATGTCCTGGTCCGCATGGAGATGGATGATGATGCTTGGACGTGCGTTCGTAACACGCCTGGCGTCACCGGTTTCCTGGGCGGCAACGGCAAGCCCGCTCCGCTTTCCCGCGACGAGTACAACAAGATGACTCGTCGTCCCGGTAAGGGCGATTCGCCCAAGCGCACTTCGGTTGATATTGAGGTCGGCACGTCCGTCCGCGTCACCGATGGCCCGCTTACCGACTTTGATGGCAAGGTCTCCGAGGTTAACACCGAGGCTGGCAAGCTCAAGGTCACGCTGATGATCTTTGGCCGCGAGACGCCGGTCGAGCTCGACTTTAACCAGGTCGCTGTCATCGCTTAAGTTTTCGTCCGTTCGCGCGAGCGTGCTTCTTCTGTGACTGCTCATCTCAGGAGTGCTTCTAACACGTGCGTGCTTACGATATAGCAAGTACTTCACACTCGTGATTCGAAAGGAATGACCATGGCTGAGAAGAAGGTTGCCAACGTCATTAAGCTC
Organism: uncultured Collinsella sp.; assembly: GCA_902482615.1. Lineage (GTDB taxonomy): Bacteria > Actinomycetota > Coriobacteriia > Coriobacteriales > Coriobacteriaceae > Collinsella. Next base: position 7,636 of record CABTAA010000044.1, on the reverse strand, counting down.
CAGATTCCTGCTGGTGCAGCTAACCCCGCTCCTCCCGTCGGCCCCGCCCTGGGCGCTGCTGGCGTGAACATCATGCAGTTCTGCCAGGCCTTTAACGCCGAGACGCAGGACAAGAAGGGCGACATCATCCCCGTTGAGATCTCTGTCTACGAGGATAAGTCCTTCTCCTTCATCACCAAGACCCCGCCGGCGGCTCACCTCATCAAGAAGGAGCTGAACCTCAAGTCTGGTTCCGCTAAGCCCCAGGCCGACAAGGTTGGTCAGCTCTCCCAGGAGCAGCTCACCAAGATCGCCGAGATCAAGATGCCGGACCTCAATGCCAACGACATTGACGCCGCCAAGAAGATCATCGCCGGTACCGCCCGTTCCATGGGCGTCACCATCGCTGAGTAGCGATTTCTTATGGTAACGACGGGTGCTCCGACCGGGGCGCCCGTTAAATGTGTGCAATAGGGCACACGATACGATGTGGGAGGGCTCACGCCCGTTTAACCACAGGAGGTAATGCACATGGCTAAGCATGGTAAGAGCTATAACGCCGCTGCCGAGAAGATCGACCGCGCCACGCTCTACACCCCCCTTCAGGCTGCCAAGCTCATCAAGGAGCTCGACACCGCCAAGTTCGACGAGACCGTCGAGGCCCACTTCCGTCTGGGCATCGATACTCGTAAGGCTGACCAGAACATCCGTGGTTCCATCTCCCTGCCCCACGGCACCGGCAAGACCGTTCGTGTTGCCGTCTTCGCCGAGGGCGAGAAGGCCCGCGAGGCTGAGGCTGCCGGCGCCGACATCATCGGTTCCGACGAGCTCGTCGCCCAGATTCAGAAGGGCGAGATCAACTTCGACGCCGCTATCGCTACGCCGAACATGATGGCCAAGGTTGGTCGCATCGGTAAGATCCTTGGTCCCCGTGGCCTCATGCCGAACCCCAAGCTCGGCACCGTGACCATGGACGTCGCCAAGATGGTCTCCGAGCTCAAGGCTGGCCGCGTTGAGTATCGTGCCGACCGCTACGGCATCTGCCACGTGCCCCTGGGCAAGAAGTCCTTCTCTGAGCAGCAGCTCGTCGAGAACTACGCTGCCCTGTACACCGAGATTCTGCGCGTCAAGCCCTCTTCTGCTAAGGGCAAGTACGTCAAGTCCATCTCCGTGTCTTCCACCATGGGTCCTGGCGTCAAGGTCGATCCCGCTGTCCAGCGTGACTTCCTGGCTGAGTAACTGCTAGTTACTGCCTGAGCAAAGCAAGCATTGCTAAAGAAACCCGGTTCTGCCTTTTGCAGGACCGGGTTTCTTGCTATCGCGTCAAAAGCACCACAAAGGGGACAGTGTCCTCTTTGTGATGGTTACCAGGGTGTTCTGGCGGTAGAGGACTCGATGGCTTCGTGGCGTTTGAGCTCGCGGCGCATGGTTTGTGAGTTGAGCCAGGCTGCTTGCCAGCCGCGGATGGGGTAGTGCGTCTGGTCGAGCTCAAACTGCGTATAGCCGCAGGCGTTGATGATCGTCGTTCCACACACATGCTGCCGCTCGCGCTGAAAATCGTAACCGTAGCTTTGGTGTACATGCCCATGCACCATGTAGTCGACCCCCCAGGACTCAAGCGCCGTGTTAAAGCACTTAAACCCTCGATGCGGCAGATCGTCCAGATCACCCATACCGGCGGCGGGTGCATGGGTAAGCAGAATGTCGCACCCGCCGACCATCCTAACCTTACGCGACAGCTTACGCATGCGCTTGGACATCTCGCGTTCGGTGTACATGTTGGCGCCGTCGCGATAACGCATGGACCCGCCAAGGCCCGCAATGCGAATCCCTCGGTACGTGTACACGCTGTCTTCCACGCAGATACATCCACCCGGTGCATGACGTGCGTAGCGGTCATCGTGATTGCCGCGCACGTAGATGAGCGGTTTGTTGATGACCGTAACCAAAAACTCAAGATAGTCCGGGTCCAGATCGCCGGCGGACAAAATCAGGTCGACTCCCTCAAAGCGTTCCTTGCGAAAGCACTCCCAAAGGCATCGTTCTTCGGTATCGGCTATGGCAAGGATTTTCATAGGGCAGGGACTTTCGGCTCATCGTCGAGCTGCGGAATGGTGCCTACCACGTTGTCCGCCAGCCAATTCATCTCGACAATCTGCGTGCTCGGCAGCGGAGGGAAGCCTTCGATCTGTACCACGCCGTTCTGGCTGTGGAGCTCGCCGCCAAAGGGGTTGATGGAGCCCTCAACAATGCCGTTGCGGAGCAACTGCACGAGTTTGCGTGTCTGGTAGGGTAGGCCCGGAGCGTAACGGATGTCGATAACGCCGGAGCTCATGCCATACCAGTAGTTGACGGCGCGCACTTGGTTGTCGTCGCTGGTCTCGTCCCACGTGCCGTGCAGAAGGCTGCGAACGATGAGCTCGTAGTAACGGCCCCAGTTCCATACGGGCATGGCGATGCCGGTGACTTTGCCGTCGACCAAGCGGTGAAGCCCGTAGGCCGTTGGGTCTTCGAGCGACTTTGACATGTCAGCGCCGGTCATGACGCTCACGCCTTCGCGGCACATGGCCTCGGCAAGACCACCGGCAGGCACATCGCCCCAGGTGAGGATTACCTGCGCGCGGGGGTCGAGCAGCGAGGCGCCAATCGCAAAGGCGTTGATCTCGCTGAGTGCGCCCGAGGCGAAGACCGACGCGTGGTAACCGATGCGGTGGTTGTCCGCCATGCTGGCGGCAAGGGCGCCCAGGAGAAACTTGGCCTCGTACATCTTGCCAAAGTACGAACGGACGCTTTGATGGGGAAGGCCGATAGAGCAGTTGAGGAACCGAACCCGGGGATACTCAACGGCAGCCCTGAGCGTGTATTCCATCAGGCGGTGCGAGGTCGAGAAGATGACGTTTGCTCCATGTTTGACAGCCGTTTCCACGGCGGCGTAGAACACATCCGGATCGTGACAGTCCTCGAACGCCTCGGTGCGCACGATACCGCCAAAGTGCTCATCGAGATACTGACGCCCTTGGTCGTGCAGGCTGTCCCAGCTCGACGTCGCACAGGGGAACTCATGGATAAAGGCGATGCGCAGGGGGTTGGCCGTCGAGTAGACGGTCTTGCCCATAAAGAAGTTGAGCACGCCAGAGGTGGACTTGGCGGGCGTCTCCTCCTCGTCGACGCTCGGTGCTTCGACAAGATCGACCTTGTCCTCGTCATTTTTGCCGGCAATGACCAGCTCGCGCCAGATCTTGCACAGGCGGTTTACGACGATATCCGTTGGCGTATCCAGCAGGCGGTCCTGGTTGTACACATTGAGGTAGACGAGCATGGCGTCGGCGGGCGTAATGTCCAGGTGATCGCCGCCTGCGCGAAGGTGGGCACGCTTAAAGAGCAGGAAAGTGTGGCGCAGGTAGTCGACCTTTTTCTGCGGCCATTTTTCGATAAGGTTCTGACCGAGCATCTTCGCGAGCGTTTCGTAGCTTCCCTCACGCGAGAACTCGATCTCGTATAGGGGGCAGACGCGCCAAAACGCGCAGAACTCGCCGTACAGGCGGCTTTCGACGGAATCCCATGTGCCGGGGTAGAGACGGGTGACCTTGGCCGAAACCGTCGGGGCGTCTAGGAATTTGAGGACACTGACGCGTTTGTTGCCTTCCTGGACATAGAACCGATGCATGAATTCGGTGACGATGACGGGGTCGCGATAGCCCTCGGTCACCTGGATGTCGTAGAGGTTGGACCACTTGCGGGCGAACTCGGTGCTAAACGGAAGCAGGGGCATAAAGTTACACGAAAAGGCGGACTGACGGCCCTTGGTGACCGTGCCGACGACCATTTCGAGCGGAATATCCCGCAGGCCGACATTCTCTCGCTGACCTAAGGGGAGCTGAGCAACCAAGCTATCGAGGTCCGTAAGGTATGGATGCTCGCTTTGGCTAATGGCGCGCCGACGTCCTTGCTCGCCGCGCTTGCGTGCTTGACGATAGGCCTCTTCCATAATGTTGCTCCCTTAGTCGTTTAAACAACTATATAAACCATGGTACCACGAATGAAAACCACTACAAAGATGCCTGTCCCCTTTGCGGTGGTTTAGGCGATGATGGGGGCGATGGCGCGGATGCAGGCGTCGGCTGCCGTGAAAGTAGTGCTGTCGTCGCTGACGATAAAGATGATCTTTCCTTTGATGCCAAAGTCGCCGATTTCGCTAAAGAGTACGTAGGGCTCCTTGTCAAAGCCCGAGATGGGAAGCACGGCGGCCTTGGTGGCGCTGGTCAGCTCGTCTGCCAGTGCGTCGAGCGAGGCCCACTTGGACGTGTCCTTTACGGCAACGGGCACGGCCACACGCCCAAAGGGCATCAAATGCACGAGCGTGTTCTTGGAGATGTTGGAGTTGGGCACAATGATGGTCTGTCCACAGGCATCCTCAATCGTTGTATGGCGCCAAGTGATGTCTTGGACCACGCCCGACACACCGCCGACCTCGATATTGTCGCCGGGCTTGATGATGCCCATAAAGGTCACTTGCATGCCGCCGATAAGGTTTGAGAGCGTGTCCTGGAAACCCAGGGAGATGGCGATGCCGCCGACGCCAAGAGCGGCGACGAGCGCGTTTGCGTTAATGCCAAAGCAGTTGTCGAGGATAAAGCTGCCGCCAATCATCCAGATGACGGCGCGCGCGATGTTGATGAAGATACTCGATGCCGGAAGCGGGTTATCGTCTCGGTTAAGCAGATGGTTCAGAGTCTTGGATACGACCTTGGCGGCGACGGCGGTGCCTATCGCCAAGATGACGGCCCAGATGATGTTGTGGACCCACCGTTGCTCAAAGAAATGAAGAATCGGCTCAAACAATTCCATGTAGGGAAAACCTCCTAATGATCGTCCAACCATGATACCCACCAAGAAGCCCGTCCGATCAAATTCGGACGGGCTTCTGTGCTCGATATAAAGTTTACGCGGTGGGGCTGCAAGGCCCGGCGGTGTAGCTTAGCGTCGACGCTTCCAGATAATGCCGAGCATGATGACGATGATGCCGCCGATAAGGCACGCGCCAACTACTGCCAGCGTGCGGTCTCCCGTTGCGGCGAGCTTACCGGTCGTCTTCTTGGTGATGACCTTCGTGGTCGCCGTGTCCGTCTTAGGCGAGGGCTTAGGCGTCGGGGCCGGTGTGGGCGTGGGGTCCACGGCAGCGGAGCCAAAGCTGATGGTGCCGGCGAGCCCGGCCATCTTGCTCTCCCAGCCGTTCTGCCCGATCAGCGCCCTTAGCGCTGACTCGCAGGCACCCCACTCGGTGTGTTTGGTGGCGTTTGCGAAGGTGGGGAAGTCGGTCGTGTTGGTAATGATGTAGTTGTTGGTGGCGACGGTATAGGTCTTGGCGGGGTCGAGCGTGCTGCCGTCTTTGGTGAGTGTGGCACTCACAATGCGCTTGCCTTCGGGCTGCGTCCAATCAATCGTCACGTTGATGCCGCCAAAGGAGAGAACGCTGCCAGAGTCATCGCGCCACTTGTACTTGTCTTGCGCCTCCTGCTCGGTGTGACCGGCCGCCACGTAGGCTTGCTGAAGCTCGTAGCTGTGATTGCACTCGTCGCTGATTTGTAGCGAGTGCTCGAGCGCTGCGAGGAAGTCCGCGCCGGTCATGGTCCAGGTCTCCACGGTGTTGCCGTAGGGCGAGATGGCGATGACGTTGCCGGCGGTCACGTTGCCCGCCGCGATGCCGCCGCGGATGCCGCCAGCGTTTTCGATAGCGAGGTCCGCGCCCGTCAGGGCAAGATGGGAGCCGCAAATCACGTGGCCGATGGTCTGGGCCTTGGTGGTGTCGCCCTCCTTGCTGGGGCGGAAATCGGTGGTGCGCACCATTTCCCAGCCATGCGTGCCTGCGGCGTCCTCGCCGTAGAAATAGTTGGTGGTGGATGTGCCGAGCACCTTGTTCGATTCGTTTTCAAAGGCCTCGTCGAGCGGCTTGATCTTGTTGCGGACGGCTTCAAGGCAGCTTTGGTAGTCGGAGCCCTTGTCGGGGTCTGCCAATAGGTCGTTGACGTTCTTGGCGGTGTAGAGCTTCTCGTCGCTGCCGTCTGCAGGGACCGTGACCGTGTCATCGTCGGTCGTCTCGGTGCCATTGGTGTCGTACTTGTACGGAATGGAAAGCAGCCCCACCTCGGCAAAGGCGCTGCCTGCCTCGACAACGTGGATCGTCCTGCCGTCGGCTCCCGTCACCTTCTCGTTAAGGTTGATGTGCTCGTGGCCTGCGATAAGGGCATCGATGCCACGGAGCCGTGTGGCAAAGGTCTTGGCGTTGAGCGTATGCGCGATACAGACGACAACGTTGCAGCCCTCCTTGCGCAGCTGCTCTGCCTCGGTATTGATGGCGTTCGTGGCACTCGAGAACGACGTGCCCGCGACCAGGTCCGTGCGCAGCGAGGATCCCAGCGACTCATCCATGGCACCCACGACGCCGACCTTGATTTTGTAGTCGAATGTGGAGTGATCCTCGCTATCCTCCCAGGTGCGATCGAGCGTCTTCGTGATGCTCGAGCTCCATACGCCGCTCGTAGACTTCGCGTTCGCGCAGAGCATGGCGAAGGGCGTGCCGGTGGTGCTGTAGCCGGTCATCGTGCGGAGCTTGTCCGCGCCGTAGCTCCAGTCGTGGTTGCCCGGCGTGGTCGCGTCGTAGCCGTCTACATAGAAGGTGTCCATGAGCTCGGCGATGCTCTTGCCCTCGCTCATGGTGGCGAAGGACTGCCCGTGGAAGGTGTCGCCCGCATCGAGCAAAAGATCGGGGGCGCTGCTTTGGGCGCTATAGAGAACCGCCAGCCCATCAAAGCCCACAGTGCCGGTGCCCTTGCTTGCGTTGTAGCTGTACTTGTAGCTGCCGTGGATGTCGTTGGTGTGCATGACGGCCACGGAGCCGTCAATAGCGGCGGGCAGGTTCCCCGCGAAAGCGAGGCTTGGGATGCCTGCGAGCGCGTCGGCAAACAACGCGGTGGCTAACGCAAGGCGGGGGAGTCTTTTCATGGCAGTTTCCTTAGTCCTTAGCCAGAATGTCTGGTTGAATATCGGATTATCGACATAATATGCGAAAACCGCCGCAAGGGCGCCTGTCCCTTAGCGGCGGTTTTGACGTTTGCGCAGATAAAACCTGCCAAAATAAACCTGTCCCTTTTTGGCAGGTTTTAGCTCAGCAGCATGCGGTCGTTGGCGAGCTCGCCGCCCGAGACCTCCTCGAACTTCTGCAGCAGGTCGGCTACGGTGAGCGACTTCTTCTCATCGCCCGCCACGTCGTAGATCACGTGGCCTTCGTGCATCATGATCAGACGGTTGCCCAGACGGATGGCGTCGTTCATGTTGTGCGTGACCATGAGCGTGGTCAGGTGGTTCTCGTCGACGATCTCCTCGGTCAGGTTGAGCACCTTAGAGGCCGTCTTGGGGTCGAGGGCCGCGGTGTGCTCGTCGAGCAGCAGCAGGCGCGGCCTGGTGAGCGTGGCCATCAGCAGGGTGAGTGCCTGGCGCTGGCCACCCGAGAGCAGGCCGACCTTGGCGTTGAGACGCGTGTCCAGACCAAGGTCCAGGCGCTTGAGCAGCTCGACGTACTCATCTTTCTCGGCCTTGGTGACGCCCCACGAAAGGCCGCGACGCTGGCCGCGACACTTGGCGAGGGCCAGGTTCTCGG
>CABTAA010000043.1 GCA_902482615.1 uncultured Collinsella sp. | reverse complement strand
GGCCCAGACGGTCGCGAACCTGCTGGTGAACGAGATGATCGCCTATCTTAAGGGTGCGGGCGTCACGCTGGCCGAGTCCGGTATTGCACCGGCTCAGGTGGCGGCGCTTGCCAAGCTGCTGGCGACCGATGTCATCAGCTCCAACCAGGCGCACGAGGTCTTTGAGGCCATGGCCCAGACTGGCGACGACCCTAACAAGATCGTCGACGAGCGCGGTATGCGTCAGGTGAGCGATGCCGGCGCGCTGCAGCCGATCGTGGACGAGGTGCTGGCAAACTGTGCCGATCAGGCGCAGCAGTATCGTGACGGCAACCAGAAGGTCATCGGCTTTTTGGTGGGCCAGTGCATGAAGGCGAGCCACGGCAAGGGCAACCCGAAGCTCTTCAACGAGTTGCTGAGAACGTCGCTCTCGTAAGCGGGAACCCGGGAGCCCCGGCAGGGCGGGTGCTTCCTCAAAATTTCGAACAGTCCTGCGCAAGACGAAGGCCACATTAAGTGGCCTTCTTTGCGTGCGGAACTCATTTTGAGGAAGCACCCGCCCTGCCGGGGCTCCCGGGTTCTGTGACGACTCGGCCGTTCGGGTCAGGTTGGCTGGATTGAATTTGGTGAATGAGGGCGCCGTTGGCGCCCTCATTCTTTATATATGTTGGGAACGCCAGGTGGTGGGGGTGGTGCCGGTGTATTGTTTGAAGGCTTGGGTGAAGGCGGCCTGCTGAGGGTAGCCTAGGCGCTCTGCTACCTGCGCTATCGTGAGCGCGCTATCGGCCAAAAGGTCCTGTGCTCGCTCCATACGGCGTCTGCGAATGTAGGCGCCCAGGGACTCGCCAGTTTGGGCCTTAAAGGTGGCGCATAGTTTGGAGCGGCTTGTGTAGAGCCTCTCGGCCACCTCGTTGACACCCACATGTCTGCCTTTGTCGAGCGCGCGCTCAATCATTGCCGTTGCTTCTTCGGCAATGGTTATGCTGACGCGTGTGCCTGCCGCCTGCCGCGCCTGCTTGTGGGCCGCGCACGAACAGGCGAGCTCCGCGACCATGGTCTCCACGATGCCCTGCATATAGACGTGTCCGCCTACGGTGCGGGCGCGGTCCTCGTTAATCCGGCGCAGCGTGTGGCAGATGGCAGACGTCGCTTCCTCGTGCCATGGCTCGGCAAACGCCTCAAAGATTCCCACGAACTCGGTGGGATAGCGGTGTTCCAGTTCGTCAAAATATCCAGGCAAAAAGAGCACCGAGCGCGAGTGATAGAGCTGCCCCGCAAACAGCGGGCTTAATTCCTCGCCACAGCTATCTTGAATAAAGCTGCAAACGGCATTGTTTGGCCACGGTCCATGCAATGGTTTAAGGTTCGCGGGCGTTATGCCAGCCTCGGGCATGCATGCAAGTGTGGGCGCGCTGACCTCGCTCACGCAGGCGTATGGCTCGGGTGTGTATTCGGCCAGGTGCATATCGTGCGTCGGGGTTATGAAATGCTCCATGACGATGCAGGCGGGGGAGAGGGGCATGATCCATGCGCGTCCGTGTGCCCGATCGTTTGCCACCTCGCCGGTAAAGACAGCGCCCTTGCCGGAAAGCTCCAGGCCAAACTGCTCAAACTGTGGTGCGTAGAGCTCGGTTATGTCGGTTGCTGCCCGCTGTATTTGCAAAAGCGTCCCTTTCCTTTGCAGAAATGTCCACGCCTGGCTTGATTGTGAGCCATGGCTAACACATCAATGATAAGTTCATTACGGTTAACTCTCAAGCCGTTAGAAAGGAATCTCATGGCAAAGGAATCAAAAAGGGAAGGTGGAGGCATCGGCGAGTTGCTCGCGTATGCCGGTGACCGCAAATTCCTAACGTATTTGGGCATGGCGCTCTCGGCGCTCTCGCAGCTTCTGAGCTTTGGCCCGTACGTGTGCATTTGGCTTGTCGCGCGCGATCTGATCGCCGTGGCGCCCAACTGGAGCGAAGCCACTAACATCGCGATGTACGGTTGGTGGGCCGTGGGTTTTGCCCTGGCAAGCATCGTAGCTTATTTCGTCGGGCTCATGTGCACGCATCTGTCCGCGTTTCGCTGCGCGTCCAATATCCGTAAGGCTACGAGCGAGCACCTGCTTAAGTTGCCGCTCGGCTACTTCGACACGCATGCCACCGGCGAGCTGCGCCGCATTGTAGACGGGTGCGCCGCCTCCACCGAGACTTTGCTCGCACACATGCTGCCCGATATCGCAGGCGCCGTCGCCATGATCGTGGGCTTGCTCGTGCTGCTTTTCGCCCTCGATTGGCGCTTGGGCGCGGCATGCCTCATCTCGGTGGCCATTTCGTTTGGCGCCATGGCCACCATGATGGGCGGCAAAGGCGCCGAGTTCATGAAGGCCTACATGGGAGCGCTGGTCAAGATGAACAAGACCGGCACCGAATACGTACGAGGCATCCCCGTGGTCAAGGTGTTTCAGCAGACGGTCTACTCCTTTAGGGCCTTCCACGATGCGATCGCCGAATACGCCGACATGGCGCAAAACTATGCGGGCACGTTCTGCCGAGGTCCGCAGGTGCTCAACCTTACCGCGCTCAATGGCCTTGTGGCATTCCTGTTGCCCGTGGCGTTGCTGTTGGCGCCGGGCGAGACGGACTTCGCGCATTTTATGACCAACTTCACGTTTTACGCGATATTTTCGGCCGTGGTACCGACGGCCATGACCAAGCTCATGTTTGTGGGCGAGGCCTCTCAGGTGAGTGCCGATTCGCTGGCTCGCATCCGAAGCGTTATGGAGTCCGAGCAGCTCCCGGTGCCCGTTCAGCCTAGGCGTCCTGTTGACAGCGACGTGCGATTTGAGGACGTGAGCTTTACGTACGAGGGTGCCGAAGCACCTGCCGTTAGCCATGTGAGTTTTAGCGTTCCCGCTGGTAGCACCCTCGCCCTGGTGGGTCCCTCGGGTGGCGGTAAGTCAACCTGCGCAAGCCTGATCCCGCGTTTTTGGGATGTTTCCTCGGGTCGAGTGCTCGTAGGCGGTGTGGACGTTCGCGATATGGATCCGCACGAGCTTATGGACCAGGTCGCCTTCGTGTTCCAGACCAACCAGCTGTTCCGGCAAACACTTGCCGATAACGTGCGCGCCTCCAAGCCTACGGCCACTGACGACGAAGTGCGTGCGGCCCTCTCCGCAGCTCAGTGCGACGACATTGTGGCCAAGCTCCCACAGGGTATCAATACCATGCTCGGCGCCGGCGGAGCATATCTTTCGGGCGGCGAGGTCCAGCGCGTGGCACTCGCCCGCGCGATCCTTAAAGACGCGCCTATCGTGGTGCTCGATGAGGCCACGGCGTTTGCCGATCCCGAGAACGAGGCGCTCATCCAGCGCGCCTTTAGCAAGCTGGCGGCGGGTCGCACGGTCATTATGATTGCGCACCGACTCTCGACTGTAGTGGGCGCAGACCAAATCGTGGTGCTCAACCGGGGCAGCGTGCAGGGGTCGGGCACCCATGCCGAGCTGCTGTCCCAAAATGGTCTGTATGCCAAGATGTGGGCCGAATACGAACAGGCTGCGAGCTGGAAAATCACTGCAGCGACCGCGGATGCCGCCGTCACGAAGGGAGGCGAGGCCTAAATGTTCGCCTCATTCCAAAAGAAGTATTTCCTATCCGATAAAGGCGTCGCCGGCGTAAAACGCGGCATTTTCTGGACCACGCTCACCAATCTCATTACCATGGCCGGCATGGGCTTTTTATTCCTGGTTATGGCCGGCTTTGTCGAGCATCTCGCCAGCGGGGCTGACCTGCCGGATGCCCTGCCGATCGTGGGCGGCCTCCTGGTCTTTTTCGTGTTGCTCTTTGCCTCTAACTGGCAGCAGTATTACTACACCTACTGCATCTTTTACGAGGAGTGCGGCAAGCAGCGTATGGAGATCGCCGAGCGCTTGCGCAAACTGCCGCTGTCGTTTTTCGGTCGTCGTGATCTGGCCGATTTAACCGAGACCATCATGGGCGACGTCCAGGCCATGGAGCACGCCTACAGCCACGTGCTGGGAGAGCTTTGGGGTGCCATCATCGCAAGCGCCATTGTGTTCGTGGCGTCGCTGTTCTTTTGCTGGCAGCTGGCGATTGCGGCGTTTTGGAGCGTTCCCGTGGCCTTTGCCGTGCTGTATCTAACACGCGGCCCCATGACTCCGGTGTTCGATCGCGTGCGCGCCGAGAAGGTCAAGGTTACCGAGGCTATTCAAGAGACGCTCGACTGCGTTCGCGAGATCCGCGCCACCAACCAGGAGGCCCATTATCTTGAGGGTCTCAACGGCGTGATCGATGCCGAGGAGCGTGAGACCACCAAGGGCGAGCTCGCTAACGGGCTTTTGGTCAACTCCGCCTTTGCCATCCTGCGCCTGGGGATTGCCACCACGTTGGTCACGGGCGCCGCGATGGTCGCCTCCGGGCAGGTCGACTTTTTGGTGATGTTTGCCTTCCTGCTTATGGTGAGCCGTATCTATGCACCTTTTGACCAGGCGTTAATGCTAATGTCCGAGCTGTTTGCCGCCGAGTCCTCTGCCAAGCGCATGCGTTCCATCATGGAAGAGCCTGTGGCGCGGGGCAGCGAGAAATTTGAGCCCGTGGGCCACGATGTGGTGTTCGATCACGTGGCATTTGGCTATGGTGCGGGCGAGGATGGCCGTGCCGGCGAGAAAGTTCTTACCGATGTGAGCTTTACCGCCAAGGAAGGCGAGGTCACGGCACTGGTCGGTCCTTCGGGTTCCGGTAAGTCTACGGTGAGCCGCCTGGCCGCGCGCTTTTGGGATGCCACCGCGGGCAAGGTTACCGTGGGTGGCGTGGATGTTGCGAGCGTTGATCCCGAGGTGCTGCTGCGTGATTATGCCATTGTGTTCCAAGACGTGCTGCTCTTTGACGATACGGTGATGGGAAACATCCGCCTCGGGCGTCGTGATGCCACCGATGAGGAAGTGCTTGCGGCTGCGCGTGCCGCCAACTGCGACGAGTTCGTGAACCGCATGCCGCAGGGCTACGACACCATGATCGGAGAGAACGGCTCCAAGCTGTCCGGCGGTGAGCGTCAACGCATCTCTATCGCCCGCGCGCTGCTCAAAGACGCGCCCATCGTCCTTTTGGACGAGGCCACGGCGAGCTTGGATGTGGAGAACGAGACCGTGGTACAGCAGGCACTCTCCCGTCTGCTTACAGGTAAGACGGTTATCGTTATTGCCCACCGTATGCGTACGGTGGAAAATGCCGACAAAATCGTTGTGCTCAAGGATGGTGTGGTTGCCGAGCAGGGCGCTCCGACGCAGCTCAAGGCGGCAGGTGGAGAATTCGCCCGCATGGTTGCGCTGCAAAAGGAGGCGGCGGACTGGCAGCTGTAGGAGCGTGGCAAAGGGACTGTCCCTAATGTGACAAAGGGACAGTCCCTTTGCCACATTATGGGGATGGTGGAAATCGAAGGTGAATAGTTTTCCGCGAAGTGAACGACCTTATTTGGACCCTCGGAGCATCGACACTTTTAGGAGATGGTTTCCTGCGGATTTGTCGAGTTTTTCCTGCGGTTTTGCTGGCGAAAAATGCAGATGTTTCGGGGGTCCGATTTTGCTCGTTCACTTCGCGGAAAAGTATTAGACCTCGATTTGTTGGGTCGGGGAAGAGCCTTTCATGGATGCCGGAGATGTACGTTGCGGCAGACGGATCGCCAGAAGTCGGCTGTTCCGCACCCCAAGATTTCCAAAAAGTTAACCTTTGTTGACCTTAATAGTTAGATAAACTAAACTCTTTTCTAAAAGTGTGCTCGAGCAAACTTGTTTACTCGGGTGCTGAGGCACCGTGCCGCGTCCAATGCGGCAAAAGGGAGAAGCAACATGAAGAAGTCGACGTTTAACACCCTGCTTGTCGGTGGCGGTTTTCTGCTTGGCACGGCCGGCATCAAGCTGCTTACCAGCGCTCCGGTAAAGAACGCCTGCGTGCAGGGTATCGCGTGCAGCATGCGCATCAAGAACTGCTACCAGGACATGGTCGAGCAGGCCAAGGCCAATGTCGACGACATGGTTGCCGAGGCGGCCTACATCACCCAGAGCGAGGCCGCTGCTGACGAGGCAACCGAGTAACGCTCCCAGGCAAAAACTATGAGATTCTCGATTATTAGCGAGATCCCCGGCAGGACCCGTCTTCAATTGGCGGGTCCTGTGCCAGAGAGCGATCTCGATGCACTTCTTAAGCTCAGCGGCGATATCGACGGCGTGCGCAAGGTGCGCGTGTATGGCCGCATTGGCCAGATGGCGCTCGAATACGACGAGCGGTGTCGTGCGGGCGTGCTCGACGCCTTGGGTGCGCTCGATGCCCAGGCCATTGCCGACGCAAAGACGGGTTACGTGATGCAGCTTGAGCCACGCAAGCACAAGCTCGTCATGGATCTTGCCACACTTATCGGCGCCCACTACGCGCGCCGCTGGTTCTTGCCGACGCCTCTGCGTGCGGTGTTTGTCGTGGCCGGTTACATGGCATTTTTGCGCGCTGCCCTTCATGAGCTGGCGCAGCCGCGCCTGACCGTTCCCGTGCTCGACGCCTCGGCCATCGGCATCTCGTTTGTCAAACGCGACGTCGACACCGCGGGCCAGACGATGTTCCTGCTCAACGTGGGCGAGCTGCTTGAGGACTACACGCGCGCCATGAGCGAAAACGAGCTCATCAACTCGCTGCTCGATGTGCCCGACAAGGCGCAAAAGGTCGTCGGCGACACCGAGGTAAGCGTTGCCGCCACCGAGCTCGAGCCCGGCGATCTGGTCGCCGTACGCACTGGCATGTCCATCTGCATCGACGGCGTGGTCGAGCAGGGGAGCGCCATGGTCAACCAGGCGACCCTGACCGGCGAGCCGCTGGCCGTCGAGCGCAGCGCAGGCGACGACGTGTTCGCCGGCACTGTCGTGGAAGACGGTAGCATCCTGGTGCGCGTGCGCGCCAACACGGCGCAGACCAAGCTGCGCTCGATTGTCTCGCTCGTGCAGGCGGCCGACTCGCTCAAGTCCGAGGGCCAGTCGCACATGGAAGACCTCGCCAACAAGATCGTCCCGTGGAACTTCCTGCTTGCGGGTCTGGTCGCGCTCACCACGCGCAGCCTCATCAAGACCTCAGCGGCGCTGATGGTCGACTACTCGTGCGCACTCAAGCTCACGGGTTCCGTCGCCGTCATGACCGCCATGAGCGATGCCGCCAAGATGGGCGTCATGGTCAAGGGTGCGAAGTACTTTGAGTCGTTTGCCAAGGCCGACACCATTGTCTTTGACAAGACCGGTACGCTGACCGAGGCCCAGCCGCGCCTAGCTTGCGTGCTGACGACCGATGGTTGGAGCGAGGATGAGGTCCTGCGCCTTTCCGCTTGCTTGGAGGAGCATTTTCCGCATCCGGTGGCGCGTGCTGTGGTCAACGCCGCCCGCGAGCGTGGGCTCGAGCACCGCGAGCGTCACGCTGCTGTCGAGTATATTGTGGCGCACGGCATCGCTTCGTCCATCGAGGGGCGTCGCGCCATCATCGGTTCCGCGCACTTTGTATTTGAGGATGAGGGAGCGCAGCTCGAGTCCGACATCAAGGAGCGCATCGAGTCCCAGATGCAGGGCTTGTCGCCGCTGTACCTGGCGGTCGACGGCACCGTTGTGGGCGTGCTCGGTATCGAGGACCCGCTCAAACCCGGCGTGCGCGAGGCCATCGCCGACTTACACGCGTTGGGCGTTAAGCACGTGGTCATGCTCACGGGCGACTCGGAACGCACGGCCGAGCGCATTGCTCGCGAGGCAGGTGTCGACGAGTTTAAGGCCGAGCTGCTGCCCGAGGACAAGTACGCGTATGTGGAGCGCATTAAGAGTGAGGGGCGCCATGTTGCCATGGTGGGCGATGGCGTCAACGACTCACCGGCGCTGGGCCTGGCCGATGTGGGTCTGGCCATGGGCGGTGGAAGCGATATCGCCAAGGAGGTCGCCGATATCATCCTGACCGACACGGATCTGGCCGCAATCGTGCGCCTGCGCCGCATGAGCCAGGGGCTTATCGACCGTCTGACGAGTTCGTATTCCAAGGTGATGCTCACCAACTCGGCGCTGTTGGCATTGGGTATTACCGGCATGATCACTCCGCAGACGTCGTCACTACTGCACAACGGCTCAACGATCGCCTACAGCCTGGGCAACGCGAAGGCATATCTGCGCTAGCAGGCGTGTTCGCCCACGTTATCTGGCCTGCGCCCAGACGGCATCGGTGCCGTCTGGGCGCAGGCCTTTTGCATTTGACCATTTGCTAGCTACTCTATATAGTGTTGCTAGCGGTGCTAGCAATTGAAGGGAGCGGGATCAACGTGGGTGCTGTTAGCGGCATGGCGCAGGTGAACGTTCGCGTGGATCGCCAGGTCAAGAACCGTGCCGAGGAAGCGCTGCGGCTTTCTGGCGGGTCTGACTCCTTTTCTTTTCGCCCACAAGCATAGACCAGAGATACAGAATTTATTAATTTCCTGCTTCACTGATTTCTTCACCCGTAATGTTATGCAATACGAATATCATGATATTCTTGTACATTTCACAGGTTCTATTGCATTTTTCTTTCAAGAAGAAGTAAAAGAAGCAGCTCTAAGACTGAATGTGTCCATCGGAAAAGTTTTAAAAAGTCCACTGGAAGGATTAAAGGATTATCATTTCGAAGTATGAATTTTATAAAAATAACCGAACAACCGTCCATACATGAGGATTTGGAACAAAAATCCGTCAGAGAGTTACTGGAAGGTATCAACGAAGAAGACCGGAAAGTAGCCTCAGCCGTTCATGCCTGCATACCACAAATTGAAAAACTAGTAAATGAAATAGTAGAACGTATGCATCAAGGAGGACGCATATTCTATTTGGGAGCCGGAACCAGTGGACGCCTAGGAGTATTGGACGCTTCTGAAATTCCACCCACTTTCGGTATGCCTGATACCTGTGTCATAGGTATTATAGCCGGTGGCGAACAGGCTTTGAGACGTCCCGTAGAAAATGCTGAAGATGATAGTCAAAAAGGCTGGATGGAACTGCAAGACCATCACATCACAAATAAAGACATTCTGATAGGCATAGCGGCATCGGGAACAACTCCTTATGTAATAGGAGCACTGCAAAAAGCAAGAGAACACGGAATATTAACAGCAAGCATCAGCAGCAATCCGGGCTCTCCCCTCTCGAGTGTGGCAGATATACCCATCGAAATGATAGTAGGTCCGGAATTTATCACAGGCAGCTCGCGCATGAAGAGCGGCACAGGGCAAAAAATGATACTGAATATGATAAGTACCACCGTCATGATAAAACTGGGCAGAGTAAAAGGAAACCGGATGGTAAACATGCAACTCAGCAATCGAAAACTAATAGACCGAGGAGTGCAAATGCTGATTGACGAATTACATATTAATAAAGCAGAAGCAAAACAATTACTGCAAGAACAGGGTTCTGTTAAAAAGGCATTGGACGCTTACAAAACAAATAATTGTATCACTAAAAACAACTGAAGTATGAAAAGTTGGAAACTGGAAGCCGTCATCCTTGCTATAGGCATGTTGATGATGGGGTATTTTATCAAACAGGGATTGGATACTTTCTCTGGTAAAGACAGAGTAGTGAATGTGAAAGGTCTGGCAGAAATGGAGGTGCCGGCCAATAAAGTAACTTGGCCTTTGATGTATAAAGACTTGGGAAATGACCTCCCGACCTTATATAACAAGATAAATGCAACCAACCAAGCAATTGTCGGCTTTTTGAAACAGAAAGGAATCACTGAAAACGAAATCAGTATCAATGCACCGGAAATTATAGACATGCAAGCTGAACGTTATAATAATAATTCAGTTCCCTTCCGCTATAATGTGACCTCTGTCATCACGGTTACTTCAACTAAAGTAGATCTGGTGAGAAAGATGATCAGCGAACAAAGCGAACTCTTAAAGCAAGGTATCGCTATTACCGGTGGAGATTATCGTTACAATGTGCAATATGACTATACCGGTTTAAACGACATCAAGCCTCAAATGATAGAGGAAGCAACTAAAAACGCACGGGCGGCAGCTATTAAATTCGCCAAGTCCGACGAAGTATTCTACAATTTCGCATCGTTCCTCTATCCGTCGAGCA
>CABTAA010000042.1 GCA_902482615.1 uncultured Collinsella sp. | reverse complement strand
GCTTGGCAACTTCTTGCGCCAGTTTCTGATCCGCGGTGTTCTTCTGCTCGACAAGCTGAGCGTTGCGCTGAGACTCTGCCTCCTGCAATGCAGCCGTCGAACGCGAGCGCTCAAGCTCCAGCGCCTGCTCGCCCTCGCGCTGGACTGCCTTCACACGCTCATCCAGGTCGCGCGAAAACTCGGCATTGCGCACTTGCTTGACGATATCCGCATAGCCGGACGCGTCGACCTTAAAAACTTCGCCACAATGCGGGCACTTGATCTCGTTCATAGCAGCTCCTCAATGGACGTAAATTTCAACCGCCTACACTCTACCGCGCCGCACGGACAAAAAAGACGCCGCTGCCATAATGGCAACGGCGCCAGAACCACCACAAAGGTACCTATCCTTTGTGGTGGTTCGAGAATTACAGTCCAAAGAAGCCAAGGATTTGATCTCGGCTTACGGGCTTGTACTCGTTGGCGTCGAGGCCCACATCGTAGCGGTAAATGGGGCGCTCGCGATCGCGGTTGCGCGCGTTGGTGCGGTCCCCCCTGCTGTGGATATGCCCGTGCAGCATGATGGCGCCACGCGCCTTGCCATTCCAGCTGAGCATGGGGTAGTGGCTCATAACCAGGCGATGTCCCTTGGCATAGCCGGGAGCAATCTCCAGGTAATCGCGCACGTCTTCCCAAATCTGCGGTACGTCGGAATCTTCCCAGTCGCTGTCATGGTTACCGCGGATGAGCGTCACATTCTTGCATTCGATACGCTCGCGCAGGCGCACCGCCTCAGCCAAGGGCAAACGATAGGTAAAATCTCCCAGGATGTAGAGACGGTCATCCGCAGCCACGCACTCATTGATGGCATCGATGACCTTGCGGTTCATCTCCTCGACCGAGCCAAACGGCCGATCCATATCGTGCAAGATATTCGTATCGCCCAGGTGCAAGTCGGCGGTAAACCACATCATCGTCTGTGTCCTCATTTCGCAACGCGTCTAACACGTGCCTAGTATACAGACGCTTTGGCGCGTCGGTTAGCCAAAGAGCCCGCCGAACAGTCCGCGGCGGCGTTTGTCTTTCTTTTTCGACGCATCACCCTGGGCGTTCTTGTCCTGCCGCTTCTTACGGTCCTGCTCCAGCTCATCATCGTCGAGCAGCATATCCCACTCAAACGGGTCATCCGTCAGATCAAACAGATCATCGTCATCAAACATGGCCGCCTCCCTTACCGATTAACGGGCATCCACCACATAGAGGCCAACGCGCACCTGATGCCACGGGCTACGCTCGGGGGCAACCTGCTGCACGCGCGCCTCAAATACACCCTCGTGTCCGTAATACATCATCACGGATAGCGGGCCGACCTCGTTTCCCGGAACATAGCCAAGTTTGGTCTTGCCATAGTAGATCGCAACCGCCTCGGGATCATGGGGGTTATCGCGCTCGGCACACAGCGTCAGCTTATCGCCCACTTTTAGATCACCCAGGACCAATGCGCCGTCGGCATACTGAAATCCTGCAATATGAAACGACAAAAGAACACGCGAAGGCTCGTACATGGCAGCTCCTCTAACAGCCGGATAAACCGGCGCTTAACCTTACTGAGAAGCTTACGGGCCCGTGCGGACACAAATTCACCCGCTCGCGCCTTTCAATCGCTCGTCGCTACGTTTGCGAGACAGAGCGCTTGCAGATAAGATAGCGGCATGGATGGCACCCGTGGCAGCGGGTCTTGCCAGCTCCGATACACGTTTTCATCGTAAGAAATGGCCGCCTTCGCTTGCGCGGAAACGGCCATTTTGTTTGCCCTATGTCATCTGATTCTAATGCACAAACATGCGCACGAACTTGTGCTTCCAGCTTGCGTAAGGAGCATAGCGAAATGGCACGTCCAGCCACGTCGCCTTGTTCACGATGCTCTTCTTGTGGCTAAACGTATCGAAGCTCTCGCGGCCATGGTACTGCCCCATTCCGCTCGCTCCCATGCCGCCAAAGCCCATATGGCTCGTAGCCAAGTGCATGATCGTGTCGTTGACACAGCCGCCACCAAAAGGCACGTAACGCACAAAACGCTGCTGAACTGCACGATCCTGGCTAAAGATATACAGGGCCAGCGGCGTCGGACGATCTGTGATAAACGCTTCGGCCTCGTCTAAGCTCTCAAACGCCAGCACCGGTAAGATCGGGCCGAAAATCTCCTCCTGCATCACGGCGTCATCGGGGGTCACGCCGTCCAAAATCGTCGGCTCGATCTTGAGCGAAGCCTCGCGCGCGACACCTCCAAGCACGACCTTATCGGGATCGATCAGTCCACGCACGCGCGCAAAATGCTTGGCGTTGACGATATGGCCGTAATCCTCGTTATCGAGCGGATGCTCGCCAAACATACGGTGGGCCTCCTCCTTGATGAGGCCCAGCAGCTCGTCGTGCACGCGCGCGTCGACCAGCAGGTAGTCGGGCGCTACGCAGGTCTGCCCCACGTTGAGCCATTTACCAAAGGCGATACGCCGCGCCGCGACCTTCAAGTTTGCCGTCGCATCCACGATGCAGGGGCTCTTTCCGCCCAGCTCAAGCGTCACGGGCGTAAGGTTTTTACTTGCGCGCTCCATGACGAGCTTGCCGACCGGAACGCTACCGGTAAAGAAGATCTTGTCCCAGCACTCGTCGAGCAGCGCTTCGTTTTCGGCGCGCCCGCCCTCGACAACCGTCACCAAGCACGGATCAAATGCTTCTTCACAGATTTGCTTGAGCACCGCGCTCGATGCCGGAGCATAGGCGCTCGGCTTGATGACCACGGTATTGCCCGCGGCAAGGGCCCCGGCAAGCGGCTCGAGCGTCAGCAAAAACGGGTAGTTCCAGGGCGCCATGATGAGCGTGACGCCATAGGGCACGGTTTGCGTTTTGCACACGCTCACGGCGTTAGCGAGGTCGCACGGACGCAGGCGCGGACGACTCCATCGAACCACGTGAGCGATCTGATGTCGAATCTCGGAAAGCGATGTGCCAATCTCGCACATATAGGCCTCGTCATGCGACTTTCCCAAATCGGTCTTGAGCGCATGAGCGATATCGGCCTCGTGGGCCCGCACCGCATCGCGTAAACTCACGAGCGCGCGACGTCGAGCATCGACATCAAACGTGGCGTGCGTCTTAAAGTAGGCGCGCTGATCGCCGACGATGCGCGCAATTTCTTCGGTGTTCATGGCACCCTCCTAGTTCTCGTCCTCAAACATACCACCCGCGACGACCTCGTACATATGCTCGAGCTCCGAGCGGTCCATCAAAAGTGGAACGGGGTACAGGGGATTGGCCTCGACATCGGCATGGGCCGCCATTTGCGGAATATCGGAGCGGCGAATACCCGAGACATATTTGGGGATTCCCAGGGCCTCGTTCATGCGGTCGACCCAATCGATAAAGGCCTCGGCCGCAAGACTGTCCTGCGCGGTAGCCGGCGCAATGCCCGCCATGCGAGCAAGATCGGCAAGCTTGGGGGCGGCGGCGTCACCATAAGCGCGAAGCATGTGCGGCAGGATGATCGCGTTGGCCAAACCGTGCGGAATTCCGTATCGGCCGCCTAGACTGTGCGCGATGGCATGAACGTATCCAACATAGGAGCGCGTAAAGGCAACTCCCGCCTTATACGCCGCCGAAAGCATATTGCGACGCGCACGCATGTCGTCGCCATGCTCATAGGCCTCGAGCAAATTGTCGTGGATGAGCTGCACCGCCTGTCGCGCCATCTTGCGCGTATAGGGCGTGGTGCTTCGCCCGATAAACGCCTCGACGGCATGCGTCAGGGCGTCCATGCCCGTCTGCCCCGTAATGGAGGCGGGCAGACCGCGCGTAAACTCGGGGTCGTGCGCCGCAAAGCGCGGGATAAGCACAAAGTCGTTAATAGGGTATTTGTAGTGCGTCTCGTCATCGGTAATTACCGCCGCAAGCGTGACTTCGCTTCCCGTACCGGCGGTAGTGGGAACGGCGATGAGCAGCGGCAGGCGACGATGAATCCGCAACAGGCCGCGCATCTTGTTGATGGGCTTGTTTGGCTGCGCAATGCGTGCGCCCACGCCCTTGGCGCAGTCCATGGCTGATCCTCCGCCAAAGCCGATAATGGCCCGGCAGGCGCTCTCTCGGTACAGGGACGCCGCTTCCTCCACGTTTGAGACCGTGGGGTTCGCACGCGTTTCGGCATAGACCGTAATGCCAATCCCCCTGGATGCGAGCGCCGTCTCGAGCGGTGCCGTGAGCCCCAGACGGGTAATGCCGGGATCCGTCACGATAAGGACCTTCTGGATCGAGTGCTTTTGAAGCACCGCGGGCACATCCTCGGCATGCTCCAGAATGCGCGGCTCGGTATAGGGCAGGATCGGCAATGCAATGCGAAAAACCGTCTGATATGTTCGGCACCAGGCACGACGGGCTAGATGCATAAAGGAAACTCCTTCATTTGTTGATAGGTCAACATTTGCTCGCCCGATTGTACTCAGCAAAAATCGCAGACGGCCTCCCAATCGTTAATCAATCAACATCTTCATATCTCGAAATTGTTTTATTAAAAATCATTCCTAATAGGCTTCACATTTGGTTGCATTTATGGATAATAGAACTCGTCAAGACGCACGTCCGGAGAGGGCCCTTACGGGACCGGACGAGCGCACAATCGCCATCGATCGAAAGGATCGAATCATGAAGTTTGTTTGCCCCGTTTGCGGTTATGTGGAAGAGTTCGACGGCGACCAGCTGCCCGAGGACTTCAAGTGCCCCCAGTGCGGCGTTCCCGGTTCTCGTTTCCTGAAGCAGGAGGAGGGCCAGCTCGAGTGGGCTGCCGAGCACGTCGTGGGCATCGCCAAGATGGAGGGCGTCTCCGAGGACATCGTTGCCGACCTGCGCGCCAACTTTGAGGGCGAGTGCTCCGAGGTCGGTATGTACCTGGCCATGGCTCGCGTCGCCCATCGCGAGGGTTATCCCGAGATCGGCCTGTACTGGGAGAAGGCTGCCCACGAGGAGGCCGAGCACGCCGCCAAGTTCGCTGAGCTCCTGGGCGAGGTCGTAACCGACTCCACCAAGAAGAACCTCGAGATGCGCGTTGAGGCCGAGAACGGCGCCACCGCCGGCAAGACCGATCTTGCTAAGCGCGCCAAGGCCGCTGGCCTCGATGCCATCCACGACACCGTGCACGAGATGGCTCGCGACGAGGCTCGCCACGGCAAGGCTTTCGCCGGCCTGCTCAAGCGCTACTTCGGCTAAGCCAGCAACCTGAGACATAACCTCTAGCTCGATGAGGCCCGGACCGCATGGTTCGGGCCTTTTTCGTGCCTCACGAACTTGTTAACTACCTGAAATAGGGCCGCCTTCGGCATCGGCTTCTCGTCAAAAACTAAGTGAGTAGACTTTTTGGAACTTGCCGAGCAGACCATCCATATCACTTTATAAAGCCGCAGGTAAATGTCTTGTTGCAAAACGACCTAGTCGCCAAAGTGCCAAAAGTCTACTCACTTAGATTCGCAGCCGTCCACAATCGAGCCATTTTGTGTCTAACGGGCATCTTTCCGTCGATTACTCCCAATTTTGTCCAGTCAACGAATAGTTCAGACCTGAGTAATGTCTCAGCCCTTTGCTCATCTGAGCTTTTATCACGATATTCAGCATCGAGCATCCTGCATACGGCCTTAACGATCGCGCGGAATCTATCCTCATCCGATATCTGTCTGTGTGTCAGGAGAAGCACATCGTAGCCCATGGCCTGAAGGGCCGTCATGCGGTCAGCGTCACGCAAGCCATCCCCTGCGCGTCCGTGCGAGGCCTTTCCCTGACATTCAATGGCCACCTGTCGCCTACCGTCCGGTGAAGAAAGAAGTAGGTCGATATATACACGGGACTTTCCCACAATCGCTCGAGCACTTTTGCTTAGCATCACTTCAACATTAAGCTCTATGCCGCAAAAACCTTCGCCTCCCAGGGATCGCGGCAGTGCAAGTAGCAAATACGCCTCGACCTCAAAAGGCGACGCGGCACCCAATGGAACGAGTTGCGATACCGCCATAAATCTATTGCCGTAACGCATCCCGCAAACATCTGAACAAAAACGGTCAAGGTCTCCGCCCAAAACCAAAGCGTCTCGACGCCATAAATTTGAGGCGGTGCCGTCCTCGGACGGGCAGCGCACCCAACCGAACGTTGTCGAAATCGCGCCCGAATCAATTGCACGCGAAAGCTCCGCCTCAAGTGCCGCCGGCAGGGCACACACCGCAAACAAGCCACACATCTCCGCCAATACCAAAAGAAGCTGAAGATCCGTCAGATGCCGCGACATGATGAATGTCGTCAGTAGAGGAGACGTAACCAAAAACCCATGCTCCGTTTCCAGCACGGATTCCCTGGGGAGCTCACCAAGAAACAGCCGCTGCCTAATGCTGGCAGGACAAGTCCGTTTGTTTCTCGTCCGAACCAATGTATACAACGGAAAACCAAGCGCGACCGCAGCCGTCGGGTTGCGGGCGAGATCATATCGCTGCCGGTCTTCTTCCGGTCGTGGGAGCGGCGGACACAAGGCGCGGACTTGAGGAGGCAAACGCCAGTACCTAAAAGCCGATATGTCACAAAGTAGATCCTTCATAGGCACAGGAAAACACGAATTTCAACCCAGTCAGTCACGCATTGGCGCGAACGCACCAAAAATGGCGCCGAACGGACTGCCAAGTTTTCAACAGCCCTCCCCAACTGGCCAAAAGCTTGCCGAGAGCTGGACGAAACCCTGTTAAAAACCCCATTTTTTTCTCATGTAGAAGCTTTGCGCGACAAGTGAGTAGACTTTTTTGAACATCCCGAGCAGCCCGGTCATCCTACTTTTCAAAACCGCAGGTAGATAGCTTGTTACAAAACTGCCTGGTCGCCAAAATTCCAAAAGCCTACTCACTTAGGTTGCAGAGTGCCCCCCATTAGCTGCAATTCCAAGGTAGTTAGTACTTTTGGACTCAGATCGTCATACTGAACAAGAATTTGAGTTGAGTTTTCAGGGACAGATGCGCCATCGGCGCACCAAAAACAGTCACCAATATCGATAAAAGGGATGCTCGAGCGCGTGAGGGCCCGTGCAAAAGTGCTTCCGCCCGTTCCACGCTCCGCAACCACGATACAGTAAAGGCCCGCGTCTGCATGCTCGATCGAGACCTCACCTGCCGGAAATACCTTCCGCACAAGCGCCATCAGGCCATCACGCGCCTCGCGAGCACGAACGCGCACGCGGTTCACATGTCGCTCGTAATCACCAGATTCCAGCAAACGCGCCAAAGCGACCTGGTCAACAGAGCTCACCGACGAGGCGTAGAAACCAAGGTTGCGCCTAAACCGCTCCATTAGCTCATCGGGCAGCACCATGTACGCTAGACGCAACGCCGATGAAAGGCTCTTCGAAAACGTGTTGGTGTAGATAACCGACTGGGCGGCATCAATCGACGCAAGCGCGGGAATCGGCTTCCCGGCAAGGCGAAACTCACAATCAAAGTCATCTTCGATGAGATACCGACCTGGTCGCTCGGCGGCCCAGCTCAGAAGCGCATAGCGACGCGCAATGCTCGTCACAAGGCCGGTCGGATACTGATGGGACGGCATCAGGTGAAGGACATCGGTCCCGCTTTTCTGCAGAGTGCTCAAGTCCACGCCCTCATCATCCAACGGGATATGTCGAACTTTGCAACCCATAGCCTGATAGATGCGCGTCAGACGCAAATAGCCCGGATCCTCAACGGCATACACCTTGTCGGCTCCAAGCAACTGAACCAACATGGTATCGAGCAGCTGGGCGCCCGCACCGATAACGATGTTGTTGGGGTCGACATTCATACCCCTTGTCCCACGCAGATGATGAGCAATTGCGCGTCGTAGCCGAGCGGTGCCCTGTGCCGGTGCGGTCGAAAAGATTTCGCGTTCGTCTTCGGATGTCAGCGCCGCTCGTAGCGCGCTTTGCCAAAGCCGCGCCGCCTCCAAAGCGGAAGGAGAAAGTGCATCGAATCGCTCGACCCGCCCGCGGACATCATGCTCGCTGGGGCCCACAGAGACGGCATCTCGGTCGATACCCTCCGCAGCCGAAGCCAAAACCGGTGCATCCGGAAGCTCGCATGCGTAGTAGCCACGACGTGGCATTGAGCAAATATAGCCCTCGGCAAGTAACTGGCTATATGCATTCTCGATGGTAATGACACTGATTCCCAGATGACTGGCAAAGGCGCGCTTAGACGGCAAATGCTCCCCCGCCGCAATGCGTCCAGCTACGATATCATCTCGAATTTGCTGGTAAACATATTCATAGAGCGATGCCTCGCCGCGCTTTTCCAAATTGTAGTCAAGCATGAGTTTGCCACCTGACCTTATCGAGCTGTTCAATCTGGTATTAAGCTGACCTTATTATTATCTCGAAAACTGAGTATTTTGCCATACCCAGCTCCCCGATAGGATGTTCCGTCAAGCAATGCACATGCCAACCAAGGGAGCAACCATGGCAGAACAGACCAGCAAGGCCGATCGCGTCAAACTCAATCGCGAGCTCGCGCAGATGCTCAAGGGCGGCGTCATCATGGACGTTACCACGCCCGAGCAGGCACGCATCGCCGAGGAGGCAGGCGCCTGCGCCGTCATGGCTCTCGAGCGCATCCCGGCCGACATCCGTGCCGCAGGCGGCGTCTCGCGCATGAGCGACCCCAAGATGATCAAGGGCATCCAAGAGGCCGTCTCCATCCCTGTTATGGCCAAGTGCCGCATCGGTCACATCGTCGAGGCGCAGGTCCTTCAGGCTATCGAGATCGATTACATCGACGAGTCCGAGGTTCTCTCCCCCGCCGATGACGTCTATCACATCGACAAGACCCAGTTTGACGTGCCGTTTGTCTGCGGCGCCCGCGATCTGGGCGAGGCGCTGCGCCGTGTTGCCGAGGGCGCCACGATGATCCGCACCAAGGGTGAGCCGGGTACGGGCGACGTCGTTCAGGCCGTGCGTCACATGCGCAAGATCCAAAAGCAGATCCGCGACGTTGTTGCCCTGCGTGACGACGAGCTCTTTGAGGCAGCCAAGCAGCTGCAGGTTCCGGTCGAGCTGGTGCGCGAGGTCCATGCCACGGGCAAGCTTCCCGTCGTGAACTTTGCTGCTGGCGGTGTGGCAACCCCTGCCGACGCCGCGCTGATGATGCAGCTGGGCGCCGAAGGCGTCTTTGTCGGATCGGGCATCTTTAAGAGCGGCGACCCGGCCAAGCGCGCAGCCGCCATCGTCAAGGCCGTGGCAAACTTCACCGATGCCAAACTCATTGCCGAGCTTTCGGAGGACCTGGGCGAGGCCATGGTGGGCATCAACGCCGACGAGATCGAGATTATCATGGAAGAGCGCGGGCGCTAGTCCAGCAGAAAGGATCGCACATGAGCGATTATGCAGACCAAACGGTCGCCGTGCTGGCGGTCCACGGCGCTTTTGCCGAGCACGAGACAAGACTAGCCGAGCTTGGCGCACACTGTATTGAGCTGAGGCAGGCGCCTGATTTAAAGCAGGACTTTGACCGTCTGGTACTTCCCGGCGGCGAGTCTACCGTTCAAGGGAAGCTGCTTGATGAGTTGGGCATGCTCGAGGAGCTTCGCGCCCGTATCTCTGAAGGCATGCCCGTCCTGGGCACCTGTGCCGGCCTAATTCTGCTGGCTCACGACCTTGCCGCCCATGACGATAAGGGCACGCCGCGTTTGGCAACCATGGATGTACTTGTCGAGCGCAATGCCTACGGCAGGCAGCTCGGCAGCTTTCGAACCAAGGGGCAGCTAGCCGGCATCGACGGTGAAGTGCCGCTGACGTTTATCCGCGCGCCCCGCATCGTCGAGGTCCACGGCAATGCCGAGGCCCTGGCCGAAGTCGATGGCCGCATCGTCGCCGCCCGCCAAGACAACCAGCTCGGCGTAACCTTCCACCCCGAACTCGACGAAGACACCCGCCTCCACGAACTGTTCCTACAAATGTAGGCAGAACAGAAACGAGAGTGGATAATCTCCCACTTTGAGCCTGAATGCGAGCCCAAACTGGGAGATTATCCACTCTCATGCTATGTAGTCGTTGGGGACGTTCTTGAATGACTAGTCAAACAAGAACGTCCCCAACGACTAGTCATTTAAGAACGTCCCCAATGACTACAAGGAGTGTCCCAAACTGCCGGCAGAAAAGGAACGTCCCTAACTGCCGCATCCGGAGCAAGACAGCGCCGCAGGTAGAGGACGGACAGCGAGCGGGTCGCATTTGAGGCAAGGTGACGTGAAACGAGAGGGCGCTGACCTTCTGGTCGCGCCCTTGAAGTTGAACGTCAGATTGTCC
>CABTAA010000041.1 GCA_902482615.1 uncultured Collinsella sp. | reverse complement strand
GTAGGCGCATTTGGTGCCGGCTGAGAAGCCGCCCGCACCGCCGCCGTTTTCGAGCTGCGGGGCGTAGATGACACGGTCGGTGCCGCCCTGCGCGTCGGGCTGCTCGGTGTCGATGCCCCACAGGTTGGCCAGGCGCTCGTTGAATGCGGTGCACATGGCCTCGGTCTCGCGCGAATTCTCGTTATCGACAATCACGATGCGCCAGGGCGTTGCCGTGAGCTCGGTCATAGAGTCGAACAAGTTGGCCAGGAGTTCCTGGCGCTTGTACGTAACGACGACGATGGCGAGCTTATCGATGGGAGCGGGAAGGGTTGAAGGCATGGGGCAATATATCCTTTCACGCGCGGCGGGCGAGCGCTGCGCGGAAGCTATCGAATACGTCCTTGGGACTGTCCTATTGTAAAGGCTCGGCGCACCTTAGCGGCAAGCTTTGAATAAAACGCAGGAACCTGCCATGGGCCCGCCGCATGACGTGGGGCTGCTTTGCCCGCAAGAGGCTCCATAGATTATATAAACGCCCGCTGGCGCGCTGACCCTTTGATACCATGAAACGACAGGTATTTCCTAAGGAGCACATTTGTCTACTAACGCCTCTGGCAGCCCTGTTCTGTCGCTGCTTATTCCCATTTACAATGTTCAGCGCTACCTGCGCGAGTGCCTCGATTCCGCCCTGGCGCAGACGCTCAAGGATATTGAGATCATCTGCATTAACGACGGGTCGACCGACAACTCGCCGGCGATTATCCGCGAGTATATGGAGCGCGATAGGCGCGTCAAGATGATCGACAAGGCCAACAGCGGCTACGGCGACTCGATGAACCACGGTCTGGAGATGGCGCGTGGCAAGTACGTTGGCATCTTGGAGTCCGATGACTTTATGGCGTCCGACGCACTCGAAAAGCTTGTCTCGGCCGCCGATAGCAATAATGCCGACTTTGCGAAGGCGAACTTTGATTTCTACTGGTCTAAGCCCGAGGAGCGCCGTTCGCTGCACGAGATGTTTAAAGCCAAGGACTGTGGCAAGCCAGTGCACCCGAGCGATACGACGCAGTTCTTTAAGCAAAAGCCGTCGATTTGGTCGGCAGTGTACCGTCGCGATTTTCTTGAGCGCAACGGCATTAAGTTCCTGCCGACTCCGGGGGCATCCTTTCAGGACACGTCATTCGCCTTTAAGGTGATCGCGTGCGCCGATAAGGCTGTTTACCTGCATGATGCTGTTTTGTCGTATCGACAGGACAATGAGAATTCCTCGGTCAATTCTTCGGCTAAGGTCTTTTGCGTCAATACCGAGTATGCCGAGATTGAGCGTTGGATTCGAGAGGATTATGCCCGCGACCACGCAAGCGTCGATGTCGCGCGCATGCTCAAGTTCAATCAGCTCATTAAGTACGATTCGTACATGTGGAACTACGTGCGCCTGGCGCCTAAGTTCTATAAGGAGTTCCTGGTGCAGATGGCCAAGGAATTTCAGGCGGCCTTGGACGCCGGGGACTTTTCGCTTGACGACCTCAAGCCGTGGAAGCGCGCAAATCTCGCTGTCATCCTCAAAGATCCTGAGGGCTGGGTTGACGAGCACCCGAGTTTTGCGACGGATGGTGCCTTGGGGCGTGCTAAGTATTACGCCTCGGTTGGAGGCCCAGGCGTGGTTGCTGCCTTCCTCATCGAATCGCTGAGGGGGTAGGTCGGCATGGGAGAGGCCTCGTGTCCTAAAGCTACCATTGTCGTCCCCGTTTACAACTCTGCGCGCTCGATTCAGCGATGCCTCGATTCGCTGTTGGCCCAGTCCGAGCGCTCGATTCAGGTTGTCTGCGTCAACGACGGTTCGACTGATGATTCGTTGAACGCGTTGCGCCAGATCGCGCAGGCCGACGATCGTGTACTGGTGATTGACCAGGAAAACGCGGGCGTCTCGTGCGCTCGAAATGCCGGTATCGATGCTGCCGAGGGCGAGACCGTCTTTTTTGTGGACGCCGACGATTACATCGATGCCCAGACGGTCGAGCGCGTGCTGCATGCCATGGAGTCTGCGGATGCCGAGGCCGCCGTTTTTGGCGGCGTCTGTGAACCTGCCGATGCTGCCCCCAAACGCGTCCAGCAACTCATGAGCCCCAAAGCTGGCACCTTCGGCGCCCGTGATCCCCAACTGCTGTTCCATTCGAATGCGCAGCCCTATGCCTGCCGTGCGGCTTTTTCGCGCGAGCTGCTCAATCGCGAAGGCATTCGCTTCGCCCCCGGTCTGGCTTTGGGCGAGGACGTCGTCTTCCAATTTGCGGCTTATGCGCTTGCCCACAAGACCGTCGTCATGCCGGACAAGTTCTACCACTACGTGATGGAGAGCGAATCGGCGACGCACGAGTTCAACAGTGTCGAGGCTCGCGCCAAAAAGCTCGATGCCCATATGAGAATGCTCGAGGAGGTCTTGGAGGACTGGGCGGGCTACGGTCTTATGGACCTGTGTCCCGGCGAGCTGATCACCTGGTTCCTGGACCTTATCGTGTTTGATTTGGCGCGCTTGGATGCCGATGGTTTCCATCGCGTGGCGGCTCGCGTCAACATGGACCTCACGACGTTTTTGGGAACGGAGTGGGCGGATATGCCTGCTAAGGGCGCCGTTCGCCGTGTTGCCCACAAGCTCGTTGCGGCGACCTCGGGCGTTTCGATGGCAGATGCCACGCTGTTCTATCTTTCGACTCGCGGTCTCAAAGCCTGCCTTGAGCGCTTTATATAATTCCAAGCGCTGCCGCCCGCCGCAACCCGGCTGCTAAAATAACCCTGTTACACGCTATTCAACAGGAGGTTCTCTTGCAGAACTCTGATACCCCTAAAGTTTCGCTGCTTGTTCCCATTTGCAATGTCGAACGCTACCTGCGCGAGTGCCTCGATTCTGCCGTGACTCAGACGCTCAAGGACATCGAGATCATCTGCATCAACGACGGCTCCACCGATAGCTCGCCAGATATCATCCGCGAGTACATGGAGCGCGACCCCCGTGTAAAGATGATCGACAAAGCCAACAGCGGCTACGGTGACTCGATGAACCGCGGCCTGGAGATGGCGCGCGGCGAGTACGTGGGCATCCTTGAGTCCGATGACTTTATGTTCGAGGATTCGCTTCAAAAGCTGGTTGCCAAGGCAGATGCCGAGCATGCCGATGTCGTTAAGGGCGACTTTTACTTGTATTGGTCCACGCCCAGCGAGCGCCGAGAGCTGTTTGGGATTATCGACGAGCATATGACGGGTGCGGCGTATCGCCCCGTCGATCGCCCGGGTATCTTCTACCGCAAGCCTTCCATTTGGTCTGCCATCTATCGACGCACGTTCCTTAACGCCAACCAGATCCGGTTCCTCCCCACGCCGGGCGCCTCGTACCAGGACGCAGGCTTTAACTTTAAGGTTTGGGCGTGCGCCGAGCGTGCCGCGTTTATTGCGGATCCCATTTTGTGCTATCGCCAGGATAACGAGAAGAGCTCTGTTAATTCGCCCAACAAGGTGTTTTGCGTGTGCGACGAATATGCCGAGATGCAACGCTTTTTGGATGGGCGCCCCGAGCTCAAGGCTCAGCTTCAGGGCATTTTAATGCGCATGAAGGTCGATACGTACCGCTGGAATGATGAGCGCCTGGTCGATGAGTTGCGTGAGCGGTTTTGGGAGAAGGCGTCTCCCGAGCTCAAGGCCGATTGGGATGCCGGTCGCTTTGACCTGTCACTCTTCGACCCGCGCGGCGAGACCGACCTGCGTTTGATGGTCAAATCGCCCCGTGCCTATATCGATTCGCGCTTTGACTTTAAAAAGCCGGGCAAGCTCAATACGTTTAAACACTACTTTAAGATCGGCGGTCTGCCGCTGGTTTGGCGCGTGCTGACGTATCAGCGCGCCTACGGCGATAACCCGCATCCCGACGACGTGCCGGCGGCACAGTAGGAGCGCGTGACCATGGCTACCCCTAAGATTTCCGTCGTCGTTCCCATCTACAAGGTGGAGGAGTGCCTGGCATGGTGCCTGGACTCCCTACTCGCGCAGGATATGTCCGATTGGGAAGGTGTGCTGGTTAACGATGGCTCGCCGGATGGTTCGCGCGACATCGCCGCTGCCTATTGCGAAAAGGATGCGCGCTTTAAGCTTGTCGATAAGCGCAACGGTGGTCTGTCGAGCGCGCGCAATGCGGGCATCGCTGCGTCCACGGCGCCTATCTTGGCGTTTTTGGATTCCGACGACCGGTTTACGTCTGATGCGTGCCGCGTAATCGTTGATGCCTTTGAGCGTGAGGTTTGCGACGTTTTGACCTTTGGCGCAAACCCGTATCCGTTGGAGGCGGGGTATCCGTGGCTTAACTATGTGCTGAGCCCGCGCGATGTGTCGTTTGAGGGCTATAGTTCCGACCTGCTTTTTAAGGAAGCATCTCGCCCCTTTGCATGGCGCACCGCCTGCAAGCGTGACTTCTTGCTGGGCAACGGGATCGTGTTCGACGAAACCGTTAAGTATGGCGAGGACCAGGTCTTCGATTTTGCCGTGTACGGTCGTTCGCGCAAGACTGCGCTTCTTTCGAACAAGCTGTACGACTATCGCGTGGCACGCAAGGGCTCGCTCATGGACACCATGCGCTATGACGACGAGACGCGCTTGCTGGAACACGTGAAGATTTACTCCGCGGTGCTGGCCGATTGGCGCCGTGATGGGCTCGATGCCCAGCATGCCGATGACCTGGCGTACTTCCTGTGTGATCTGGTGCTGTACGATGCGCTCAGGCTGCTGAGTTCGGGCTGCGGCAAGGTGTTTGCTGCCGTCGCCGCGGCGCTTGACGGTTCTGCCGTGGGCAGTGATGCCGCGCTCGCACAATGTGCTCCTTCTGTTGCCGCTATGGTGCGTGCGGCACTTGTCGGTAAGGCGCCTGCTGCTCGTTCGTGCAAAAAGCTCATGTTCGATTACGACGTCTTGAGGTTTGGGCGCCTGGGCGCGTGCAAGCGCATGGCCGCGAATGCTCTGGGAAAGCGAGAGGTGTAGATGAGTATCAAGCGTTTGGCGCTTTGCCGCAGTCAGGGCCGTCTGTTTGTGTTGCTTCGCTTTGTCGGCCAGGATATCGCAGGGCTTATTGAACAGGAGGGTCCCCAGGCCTTTGCTCACGCGACAACCAATGATGTAAGCGTGCCGGCGCTGGCGCTGTCGGTCGATCATGGTCGTATACTGGCGCTTTGTCCCTCCGTTGCCGATTATGAGCGCGAGCTCGTCGTCTTGGTGCTTCCGTTTATGGACGGCTCTACAATTGACGTCTCATTTGCGTCCGGCGGCAAAAGGCTGGGCTCTATTCGCCTTGATAGTCGTATTGCCAAGTTGGAATCTAAGATTAACTACAAAGCAAAGCCTGCGCTGTGCGCGCTTATCCGCGACGCGCAGCGTGGCGAATGCTGCGGTCGCTACGAGATCGATGCCGTTCGGTATTTACCGGCAGATGAGGGCGTCGTCTGGCGCTATGAGGTCAAGTGGGCGGGAGATCCCCAGTGCGCCCCTGAGCTCCAGATTTTCGATACGCGCATGAATGCGATTGATGCCACCGTGCATGTGTTTGAGTCGCAGGTCGATGTTCTCCAGCAAAACGGATGTCGTGTCAATAAAACGTATCTAAGCGTGGAGATGCCTCAGGATATACGCGATTTTGTCGCGATTGCGGCTGATCCCACGGGCCAAATCCAGAACGGATTTTGCGCCATGGATGGTCGTCTGTACAACGGCATGGTCGACGACAGCTGGAATCGCATGAAGGATGCACGCGCGGACGACGCCGCTTATCGACGTTGGTTTGAGCAGCATCGCGCAAAGCCGGGTGATTTGGCGCGCCAGCGTGTCGCTTCGGCGGCATTTGCCTATAGGCCGCTCGTGAGCATTGTGGTGCCGTGCTATAAGACCGATCGGGTCTACCTACGCGAGCTGCTGGACTCGGTGCTAGCCCAGAGCTATGACAACTGGGAACTGCTGCTTATGGACGCCTCGCCCGAATGGGACGCGGTGTCCAATCTTGCGGCCGACGCCAATGACGAGCGGATTCGTCGCATTGAGCTGCCCGGTAACGGCGGCATCGTGGTCAACACCAACGCGGGTATTGAGCAAGCGACGGGCGACTACATCGCATTTTTGGACCACGATGACATCTTGGAGCCGGATGCGTTGTTCCACTATGTCGCCGCTTTGAACAAAGCGGCAGAGGGGGAGCGTCCGCAGGTCCTGTTCTGTGACGAGGACATGTTCCAGAAAACGGGGGAGTGGGGTCAGCCGGTCTTTAAGACGCGGCTCAACGTTGACCTGCTCTATAGCCATAACTGCGTGACGCATTTTCTGATGGTAGAGAAGGCGCTTATCGATCGCATTGGCATGTCGCCGGAAGACGTCGCGGGCGCCCAGGATTATGATCTGACGCTTCGCTGCCTTGAATCGGGCGCACGCTTTGAGCATATTGCCCACGTGCTGTATCACTGGCGTGTGCACCCCGGTTCCACCGCCGACGGTTCTGCCGACAGCAAGCCGTATGCCATCGAGGCCGGGCGCCTTGCGCTGCAGCGCCACTTTGAGTCGCTGGGCGTTCGCGGAACGGTCGAGGA
Organism: uncultured Collinsella sp.; assembly: GCA_902482615.1. Taxonomy (GTDB): domain Bacteria; phylum Actinomycetota; class Coriobacteriia; order Coriobacteriales; family Coriobacteriaceae; genus Collinsella. The sequence continues at coordinate 3,864 of CABTAA010000041.1, read as the reverse complement.
GACCGAGACGCCGTTTGTCTATCGCATGCGTTATGCGCTGCCGGAGCCTGCGTCGCTGGTGAGTATTGTGATTCCCACCAAGGATCACATTGAGACGCTCGATGCCTGTGTGATGTCGATCGCCCAGAAGGCCACGTATACCAATTACGAGATTGTCTTGGTGGAGAACAACAGCGAAGATCCGGAGACCTTTGCGTATTACGAAACCCTGCCGGAGCGCGTGGCGGCTGCATCTGGCGGCAAGGGTGCCGCACGCGTTGTGTACTGGCCGGGGGAGTTCAATTACTCTCAGATCATCAATTTTGGTGTGGAGCATGCCAAGGGCGACTACCTGTTGCTGCTGAACAACGATACCGAGGTCATAAGCGCCGACTTTATCGAAGAGATGATGGGTTATCTGCAACGCCCCGATGCGGGCGTGGTGGGTGCTAAGCTCTACTTTGCCGATCATCTGGTGCAACACGCTGGCATATTGGTTGGCGTGCGTGGCGCACTTGCCCATGCCAACCAGGATTTCTCGGCAAAGCGCGATGGCTATCTTGCCCGTGCCGTACGACCGGGCAACTTTAGTGCCGTAACGGGTGCCTGCCAGATGGTCCGACGCGACGTATTTGAGCAAGTCGGAGGCTACAACGAGGAATTTGCCGTCGGCTTTAACGACGCAGACTTTTGCCTGCGCGTGTGGGAGGCTGGCTACCGCACCGTCTTTACGCCCTATGCTGAGCTGTATCACTACGAGTTCACCTCGCGCGGCAGGGAAGAGGCCAACGAGGAAAAGCTGCGCAGATGGAAACGCGAGCAGGCGCTGTTCATGCAGCGCTGGCCGGAGTTCTTCTTGACGGGCGATCCGTGGCTGGGGCCGAACTTATCCGCTGAGAGCGAGTATTTCTCTGTCTAAGGCAATGGTTTTTAGGAAGTCCTTAACTTTCTTTCGCTATGAGCTTGGAAGAAAGCAGCGTTGGACTACTTGCTAAGATAAATTACGAAAGCTCGATACTTTCGCGATAAGTTTATACAAACTTATATAACTCGATACTATCCGATATAGTCTACGATAAATACTTAAGCAATGATTGACTGTTAATAGACCCCCAGAAAGGCGAACAAGTGAGCGTCACAGCATTCCATAACCCCTTTCGTCCCACTGCCGGCGCTGAGCCTCCGCGCATAATTGGTCGCGATGATATCTCCCTTGAGTTTTCCGAGAGTTTGAATGCGGGAATTGGTGCACCTGCGAGGCTCATGCGCATTGCTGGACCGAGGGGCTCCGGAAAAACTGTTTTGCTCTGCGACCTTAGGGATCGTGCGCGAGAGCTTGGTTGGAAGACCGCTATTGTTTCTGCTGGCCCTAACCTATTGCTGGACTTGAGGGATCAGGTTGCTGATTCTTCCCTTGCGGCCAATGCTTCGGTCGGCGTAAACGCCGGCTTTGTTTCCGCGAAAGTTGACGTTGCACCCAAAGAACCGAGCCTTAGAAAGTTGCTGAGTTCGGCAGCGAAGTCATCCAAGGGTCTTTTTATTGCCATCGATGAAGTTCAGGACGCCCCGATTGACGATATGCGCGACATTGCGTCTACGGTTCAGCTTTTGATAGGGGAAAGAGTAGATATCGCACTTGCCTTTGCCGGTTTACCCGCCGGTGTTATGGATCTTATTAACGGCAAGGCGCTTACGTTCTTGCGTCGTGCCCTCCCCGAAGACCTGGCGCCTATCAACCGGGTGGAGGTGGCGCTCTCTATGGGCGACAGCTTTGTCGCGACTGGCTTGACCATAGAGGACGATCTTCTGTCGAGAGCCGCTAAGGCCACTAAGGGCTATGCCTATCTGGTGCAACTGGTCGGTTACTCCATTTGGCAGCGCGCCAACTTGCATCGTGCCAAAAGTGCCATCGTGAGCGAGCGCGACGTTACCGAAGGCATTGCGCTGGCAGAAGCTCGTTTTCACGATGTTGTTCACGAGCCCGCGATTTCTGGACTGGGGCTCAACGATATCAAATACCTTTTGGCCATGTGCGAGGATAAACAACAATCCAAATCAGCCGAGATTGCTAAGCGCATGGGCAAAAAGACCAATGAGATCAGCTCTATTAGGGCCAAATTGCTACAAAGAGAGGTTATTCAGGCACCACAGAGAGGCTATGTGCAGTTTGCCGTGCCGGACCTAGATATCTATCTGCGAGAGAATGCCGAGGAGATTCTCGAACGGTTCTAGGTCGAGAGAGGACGACGTCACCATCTTTACGCCCTATGCCGAGATGTATCACTACGAGTTCACCTCGCGCGGCAGGGAAGAGGCCAATGAGGAAAAGCTGCGCCGCTGGAAGTGCGAGCTGGCTCTCTTAATGCAACGCTGGCCCGAGTACTTTGTTGGCAAGGATCCATGGCTTAACTCAAACCTCAGCTCAGAAAGCGAGTACTTTGCGCTTTAGATTGCTGAAATGTCCTTCGGGAGTTGGCCGTCTGTTGATATGAAAGACATTGAGAAATAGGGGGGGCTAACGAGCCTGTAACGGTGACGAGTCGTTAGCCCTTCGGGCTAGTCTTTTACAATAATTAATGGATCTATTAGGTTAACAAAGTGTTTTGCAAATTGCGTCTTATCATTTTGCGAGGAATAGTAGTCTTCAACGCTATCAAGTAGCTCAGTGATTAGGTCGCAAATGGGTAATTCGATAATTGGATTGTCAGCGTCTATATTAATCGCTAAAGGCCTTCCGTCTCCAAAGTCTGGATTTATTAGCTGGAAGTTGACTTCGTGCCCAGATTTCAAATTGAGATCCAAATTGCCGCTGTGAACAATTGAGCAACGTAATTTATAGATGAACTTTCCGAAATCATTTCCGTTTAGCATACTTTGGTCATGAATAAAAGCTGAAGTGTCAACAAATTGGTTGATCCAACGGCTGTACCGAACTCTTACTGTTTTTTCGTTTGGATACTCGACTTGAGCGCAGACGTCTGGCAGCGTGAGAGAAAAACATAGAGCTGAATAATAAGCTTTAGCTTTTAGTGCTCTGCGTGCATCTTCAATGTACTCCAGCATAACGAACTCCTATAATTGCCAAAGCTATTAATTTGATTCAATTATAACGAATACTTGTCTACCATTTGGTATAGACGCATACAGCATTTCGTACAACTATTAGCGGATAACAAATAATATGTTCCATAAATTGACGGTTTCCTCGGAACCCTCTGCATGGTCAACAGCCTCGAGACGTCTCGGGGCAGAATGATCTATCGTAGGTTGAAATAGGGTGTTAACCGGGGGCAAATCACATCCGCTACAGCTGTGTTGCCAGTAGCATGCAAGAAGGCTGGCAAATCTCTTGCTATACTCGAAGCGCTTATTTAAGGGAAAGACTAAGCGCGGGACCATGCGGTGCCTGAAACGTTCATAAACGTCATACAGGGAAAAGCCTACAGGGAAGTGCCTACGCGGACTATGAGATGACACGTGGACGCGTTTTCTCTCGGTCGGAATACGCAAATGCCTTTGTTTTTGTAGGTTGATTTTCAGCCCCAGCGAGCACTTTGAACGGATAGCGCGTTTCCGCACCTAGCCGAACGGCCCTGGACCGTGCGAGGCGGCCCCGGGCCGTCGCTTCCCCAGTTGAAGGAACGGTGGGGATGTGTTTCGACGGGTCCTGGGCCGTGCTTCGCCAGCCCCTCGGCTCCGCTTCCCAGGCTCAGTCGAACGGCCCCTCCCGCGCCTATCCACGTGCGACATCGCGAGCGCGAGGTCGGCCGGCGCGAGCCGGTCGAACCTGAGCTCCCGGCCCTTCGGCAGCAGCTTCCTGAGCCGTCCCTCCAAGCGCTGCGGGCGCCGCAACCCGGGCACTTCGGGTCCTGCCGATAGGCCTCG
>CABTAA010000040.1 GCA_902482615.1 uncultured Collinsella sp. | reverse complement strand
CGAGTACGGCCAGCCGGTCAACGTGATCGAAACCGTACCGCTCGAACGCACGGCCGTCGAGGGGACGACCGTCACCTACGCGCTCGACTACCGTTCGGGCCGCTCGGGGTCGTTCGACGTGGCGCTGCGCATCTACCCCTCGAACCCGCTCCTGCCCCACCGCATGGACTTCGCGCTGGTGAAGTGGGCCTAATGCCAATAGAAGGTATTAAATTTGAATAATTAACAATAACAAGTTGTAACTGTTCGAAAATTTCAATATCTTTAAAGGACGAACCGTATTTTTTAGCGATATGTCAGCACTTACTTTCGACAAAAGCGAATTGGGCAATCTGGAGTACTCGCTCCAGCGCGAAATGCTCGCAACGGACCGTATCGGCGGCTATATGAGCACGACCATCGTCTGCTGCAACACCCGCCGTTACCACGGCCTGATGGTGGCCCCGATCGACGACAGCGACCGGACCTACGTCCTGTTGTCGGCGCTCGACGAAACGATCATCCAGCACGACCAGACGTTCAACCTGGCGCTGCACCGTTTCCAGGGGACCTACGAGCCGCGCGGCCACAAGTACATCACCGATTTCGAGTACACTCCGACCCCCACGATCACCTATCGCGTAGGCGGCGTGATCCTCAAGAAGGAGATGCTCTGGATTCACAAGCGCACGCAACTGATGATCCGCTACACGCTCGTCGACGCCCATTCGGAAACGCGCCTCCGGCTGCGCCCGTTCCTCGCCTTCCGCGACAAGCATGCGCTGACGCATGCCAACATGGAGGCCGACGGGCACTCCTATCCGGCCGTCAACGGCGTGAAATGCCGCCTATACGGTTCGTTTCCGTGGCTGTATCTCCAGACCAGCAAACCCGGCGCGGAGTTCGTGCCCGCGCCCGACTGGTACTACAATTTCGAATACCGGCAGGACATCGCCCGCGGCTACGACGGCTACGAGGACCTGATGACCACGGGCTATTTCGAAACCGAGCTGAAGAAGGGCGAGAGCATCATCTTCTCGGCGTCGCTCGACGAAATGGGCTCGACGAAAACCATCGAGGAGGTCTTCGGCGGCTCCATCGCGCGCCGCACGCACAAGATCGACTTCATCAGCTGCCTCGAACACTCGGCGCGACAGTTCGTGATCCGCCGCCCGGGCAACCGGACGGAGGTGGTCTCGGGCTATCCGTGGCACGGGGTTTCGGGCCGCCAGACCTTCGTCTCGCTGCCGGGCATCACCCTGTGGCAGAACCACAAGGAGGACTGCATCGACGCCCTCGACACGCAGCGAGCCGCCGTCCACGTCGTAGAAGCGCTGCAGCAGCTTAATGAGCGTGGTCTTGCCGGCGCCGGTGGGGCCGACGATGGCGATGGTCTGGCCGGGCTTAGCCTCGCAGCTAAAGTCGTGGATGATGGTCTTGTCGGGCGTGTAGCCAAACTTCACATGGTCAAATTCCACGTGGCCAGGGCGCTTCTCGGGAATCTGCGCGTCGGCCTTCTGCTCCTCCTCGGGCGCGGCCAGGAACTCAAAGACGCGCTCGGTGGCGGCGGCCATCGACTGCATCGTGTTGCTCACGTTGCCCAGTTGCTGCACGGGTTGCGTAAAGTTGCGAACGTACTGGATAAAGCTCTGAATGTCGCCGGGCGTGGCATTGCCGGTCAGCGCGAGCTGTGCACCCACCACGACGACGCCCACGTAGCCCATGTTGCCCACCAAGCTCATAAGCGGCATCATCAGACCCGACAGGAACTGCGAGCGCCAGCCACTAATAAAGAGACGGTCGTTTTGGCGGTCGAACTCCTCGATCGAAGCCTCGGCGCGGTCGAACACCTGAATGACGTTCTGGCCGGCAAAATCCTCCTCGATAATGCCGTTGACGGTGCCCAGGACCTGCTGCTGCTCGCGGAAGTACGGCTGCGAGAAGTGAATCATCACCATTAAGATAATCGCGGCGGCCGGCAGCGTGAGCACGGTGACGCCGGTGAGCGGCAGGCTGATCGACAGCATCATGACGAGCACACCGATAATCTGCGTGACGGACGTAATAAGCTGCGTCACGCTCTGGTTGAGCGACTGGCCCAGCGTGTCGACATCGTTGGTGATGCGGCTGAGCACGTCTCCCTTGCTGTGGCCGTTGAAGTAACTCATCGGCACGACGGCAATCTTGGCGGCGATCTCCTTGCGCATGCGGTAGCAGATCTTTTGCGTGACACCGGTCATGAGCCAGCCCTGGATCAGACTACAGGCAGAGCTTGCCAGGTACAGGCAGAGCAAAAAGCCGAGCGTCTTGGCGATCCAGTTAAAGTCGACATCGCCGGTACCGTTGACCTTGGCAACCAGGCCCTCGAACAGTTTGGTGGTGACCTGGCCGAGCACCTTAGGTCCCACGATATTAAAGATGACCGAGCACACGGCAAAGGCGACGGCGGCAAACACGGCAATCTTGTGCTGACCGATATAGCCGAGCAGCTGCCTCATGGTGCCCTTAAAGTCCTTGGCCTTTTCGCCGCGACGCATGCCGCCCATGCGGCCCATGGGTCCACGCTGGCGGGTGGGCTTGGGAATCTGAGTCTTGGTCTCGTCTGCCATTAGCGCTCGCCTCCTTCCATGACGGCTGCAATTTCTTCTTGGGTGAGCCCTAGCTCCTCGGCGGAAAGCTGCGACTGTGCGATCTCCAGGTATGCCGGGCAGCTGTGCAGCAGCTCCTCGTGCGTGCCGGTGCCCACCACATGGCCGTCGTCGAGCACGATGATCTGGTCGGCGTGCATGATGGTCGCGATGCGCTGGGCCACGACCACGAGCGCCGCGTCGGTGACGTTTTTGGCGAGCTCCTCGCGCAGACGCGCGTCGGTCTTGTAGTCGAGGGCGCTAAACGAGTCATCGAACACCACGACCTCGGGCTTTTTGGCCAATGCACGGGCGATGGCCAGGCGCTGACGTTGACCGCCCGAAACATTGGAGCCGCCCTGGCTGATGGGGGAGTCGTAGCCGCCCTCGCGCTCGGCGATAAAGTCCTCGGCCTGTGAGATACGCGCGGCCTGGCGCATGTCATCGTCGCTCACCATGTCGCCGGCAAACTTGAGGTTGCTCTCAACGGTGCCCGAGAACAGGCGACCCTGCTGCGGGATGTAACCAATGCGGCGGCGCAGCTCGGAAAGGGTCATGTCGCGCACGTCGATGCCGTCGAGCGAAATGCTGCCGCTCGTGACGTCGTACAAGCGTGGAATCAGCTGCACGAGCGTGGACTTGCCCGAGCCCGTGGAGCCAATGATTCCGAGCATCTGACCGGCGTGCGTGGAGAAGTTCACGCCGCTGATGACGTCGGCGCGGGCATCGGGATACTGGAAGCTCACGTCGCGGAAGGTGAGCTCACCGCGCGGCGCGCTGGCAGCGGGCAGCTTGGGCGAGGCGGGGTCGTTGATGCTCGCGGGGCAGGTGATGACCTCTTCCACGCGCTCGGCTGCGACCTCGGCGCGGGGCAGGATGACCGAAACCATGGTGAGGATCATAAACGCCATGACGATCTGCATGGTATAGGAGATAAACGCCATCATGTTACCGACCTGCATCACGCCGTCGGACACGCCCTGGGCGCCAAACCAGACGATAAGCACAGTGATGCAGTTCATGACCAGCATCATGAGCGGCATCATAAAGCTCATGGCGCGGTTGGTGTAGAGCTGCGTGGTCATCAGGTCGAGCGATGCCTTGTCAAAACGCTCGAGCTCGTGTTCTTCGCGGTTGAACGAGCGGATGGGCATCAGGCCGTCGAGCAGCTCGCGGGCGGTAAGGTTCACGCGGTCCACAAAGCTCTGCATCTTTTTGAACTTGGGCATGGTGAGGCCCATAAGCACGCCGACGACGGCCGAGACCGCGATGATGGCAACGGCGATGGTCCACTCCAGGCCGGTATGGTTGGCCAGGACGCGCATGACGGCGACGATGCCCATGACGGGGGCCATCAGACACATGCGGATAAACAGAGTTGCGGCCATCTGGATCTGCTGAATGTCGTTGGTGCAGCGGGTGATGAGCGAGGCCTGGCTAAACTTGCCCACCTCGGCCGGCGAGAAGTGCATAACCTTGTTGAAGGTCTCGCGGCGCAGGTCGCGGGCGATGGAGCAGGCGGTGCGCGAAGCCACGGCACCGGTCAGGATGGTGGCGACGAGCGACACGAGGCACAGTCCAAACATCGTGGTCGCCATGCGGCTCAGGTAGGCGTTCTGCACGTCGGCGGGGTCGATGCCCTGCGCCTTGTACTCGTCCTGTACATAGCTCACGGCGCGCTGGGTGACGATGGAGCCCGACATGGAGCCCATTTTGTCCGCCATTTGGTTGGCGCCCTCGACGAGCTTGCTTTGGTCTACCAGACCGCCCTCGACACCCAGGCGCAGGCTCTTCATAGTGATCTTACCGCCGTCGGCATCAATCTGCTTTTGCATGTTCTGCGCCGCCGCGGCCTTCTGCTGCATCTCGGCGAGCTGCTCGGGCGTCATCGCTGCCATTTGCTCGGGGGTGGGCATGGCCTGGGCAGCGTTGTCGTCTTTCTCGCTGGACGAGCCCATCATGTCGCCCATGGAGTTGGCGTCGATGCCCTGGTTGAGCGAAAGGACAACAGTCTCGGGCAGGCTCATAATGTCGGCAATCTTGCCTCCATCGGCACGCTCTTCCTCGGTGCCCTCGTACGTTCGAATGTCGTTTTTGTCAGCCTTGCTAAACACGGCCTCCACAGCCTTGGCGTCCTTGGCGCTCATAAAGAGTTCGAGGTCGTCGAGCGATTCGGCGCGGATGGTGTCGGGTACGGGCGACGCGATGCCGCCTTGCTGCACACCCACGTCGACGATGTCGCTCATATAGGTAGGCAGCGCCAGATCGGCGTTGCAGCTGATTACGATAAGTACGATAGCTGCGAACAGTGCCAGGATATGTTTTTTAAAGAGCTTGAGAATCCTCACTCGGCATCTCTCCTTTCTTGATTGCGGTCGATAATTTCGTTGGCACGTCTAAGAAGGCGCACCATCTCTTGGGTATCTGTTTCGCCAAGCTGCTCGAGGAAGGCCGCGGTGCGGTCCTCGAATTCCCGACGTTTGATTTCGATAACCTGGAATCCTTTGTCGGTCACCGTGACGTGTACGCGACGACGGTCGGTCTTTGAGTGCTCGCGCTCGACCCAGCCCTTGGCCTCGAGGGCGCGCAGGATATTGGCGATGCGGGCGCTCGAGACCCAGGCGCGATCAGCGAGTTCGCTCGGCGTGAGCGAGCCGCCGGCGCGCATGAGGGCGCGCATGACGGCCATCTCGCCACCCAGAGCCTGGTCGGCAAAGCGCGAAACGCGCTGGTGCATGCTGCCAAACTCGGTAAAGAGCTGACGCCCAAGCTCATGGAAATCGGTATCTTCCACCGAAAACCCCTAACACTAGAAACTATTTTCGGTGGAAGATGATACACCCGCTCAACCATCCCATTCGGTGGATTTCTAGGCATGTCCCAAAAATCTACTTGGCCGCTAGGCAATATTAAGAGCTCATTAAGACTTAAAATCATTCAATTGCTGAAGCGTTTCAAAGAACTATTATGCCCGCGGTTAGGCGAGGGGTTGTCACCACCATGACGACTGGGACTCATATAATCGCCACGTGCGATGCTCCAACTTCCCGCAAGGAGACACCTTACATAAAGGGGGATGGAGTCATGGCATTTGACTTCACGGGTAAGACCGCGATTGTCACGGGTGGCACTCAGGGCATTGGCCTCGAGATCGCCAAGGGCATCGTCGCGGGCGGCGGACACGTCGCGCTCATCGCAAGGAACGCTGCTAAGGGCGAGGCCGCAGTGGCCGAGCTTGGCGAGGGCAACAAGTTCTATCAGCTCGATGTCGCCGATGCGCCCAAGGCGCGCGAGACCGTCGAGCAGATTTTTACGGACCTGCCGCAAACCAACATCTTGATTAACTGCGCTGGCGTCATCAGCACCAAGAAGTTCGACGAGATCGATGACACCGAGTGGCGCCGCACTATCGATATCAACCTCAACGGTACCTTCACTATGATGAACGCCGTGTACCCGCACTTTAAGGCGGCGCATGCCGGCACTATCGTCAACGTGAGCTCCGTTGCTGGCAAGATCGGCGGCGGCCTGCTTGGCACCGCTGCCTACGCGAGCTCCAAGGCCGGTGTCAACGGCCTTACCAAGGCGGTCGCCAAGGAGGGCGGCAAGTTTGGCGTTCGCTGCAACGCCGTGTGCCCGTCGCTCACGTTGACCGATATGACCTCGATTCTCTCTGACGAGAACTCTCAGCGCATCATCAACGGTATCCCTCTGGGCCGCGCCGCCCAGGCCAGCGAGCCTGCGCAGATGGTGCTGTTCTTCGCTTCTGACCTCGCCAGCTTCGTGAACGGCGAGATCGGTGACTGCGACGGCGGCATCGTCCTGGACGGGTAATACCCCACGACGATTATTCGGCGACGGCCCCTGCGACTCGGGACCGTCGCCTTCTTTCTGACATAGGCGCGTGCGGCTACGATTCGCATGCATCCAAAGGAGATATATATGAGTGAATCGACTGCGGTGGAGGCGCCGGCGGCAAAGGAGCCGTTCTTTAAGATGTCCTCCATCCCGGGTGCCAATATTTTGGTGCCGCTTTTGCTGGGCTGCCTGCTCAACACGCTATTCCCCGACCTGTTCAAAACGCTCGGCAGCTTTACGCTTGGTATGACCCAGCAGGGCGCAGGCCCGCTCGTGGGCGCTTTTTTGCTCATCGTCGGTACGACGATTTCGTTTAAGAGTGCTCCTGCCGCCGCTGCACGCGGCGCCATCATCATCGCCGTCAAGCAGATCGTGGTCGTTGCCGTGTCGCTGCTCATCCTTTATGTGTTCAACGACAACCTGTTTGGCATCTCTGCCATGGTGATGCTGGCGGCTTGCACCGGCGCCAACAACGCTATGTACGCTGGTCTGATGGGCACCATGGGCAATGAGGCCGAGCGTGGCGCCGTCGCCATCACCACGCTGGTTGTCGGCCCTCCGGTCACGATGATCGTGCTCGGCGCTGCCGGTCAGGCTCCGATCGGCTGCTGAAGCTCCTGCTCCTGCCGATCGTCGTCGGCATTATTCTGGGCAACCTCTTCCCGAGCTTTAAGAAGATGATGGCACCGGCACTTTCCGCCGTCATCGTGCTCGTCTTCTTTGCCATGGGCTCGACCATGACCTTTGGCCAGCTCATTAATGGCGGTCTCCCCGGTATTCTGCTCGGCGTGATCTGCTCGGTGGTCTTTGCAATTCCCGTTATCGCGGTCGATAAGCTCACGGGCGGTACGGGTGTCGCAGGTGCGGCCATTTCGAGCTGCGCCGGAGCCAATGTGGCCACGCCTGCTGCCATGGCAAGCGTCAACGAGGCCTTGTACGGCGGTGCGGTGCTCGCGACGGCTACGGCACAGGTTGCTGCCTGCGCAATCGTGACGGCTATTTTGACCCCGCTGGTCACCAGCTGGTGCTACAAGCATTTTGAGGGCCAGGGCAACGGCGATAGCAAGACAACGACCGACAAGGCCGCCGCAGCCGCCTAATGCCAAGCGGCAATCAAAGCTAAAAACTAGCTACGCCAACAGGGCGGCCACGGGGGATCCCGTGGCCGCCCTGCAGTTTCTGTAGGGTCTCTGGGACACTTTATCCTGCTAAAGCTGGCATAACAGCTAGAGCGAACGTCGTACAAAGGCAAGGAAAAATAACATACAAATCGGTGAACGGTAGTTGTTCGCGCTCGCATTTCCTGCGGGTTTGTAAAAAACGCCTTTATGATATAAAAAAAGAAACATATAACAGCCCAGATGGAGAGGGTCGCTATGTTATCCTTCTCAGACGGGTGAAATCTTGGGTTTTGGGTTGTAGTTCCAAGGTGGACAAACGTTTTTCCCTGCACCGACGTGTGGTGAAGAACGGAAGAAGCCGGTAGTGCAAGCCGAACATTCAAGAATTCAATAAGCAGCGGTGTGAGAGAGCGCCGCATTACACGTAACTAGGAGCGTGGTTACACAATGCAGGAGGCATGGGAAGGCTTCAAGGAAGGCATCTGGACGGGAGAAGTTGACGTCCGAGACTTCATCCAGAAGAACTACACCCCCTACGAGGGCGACGAGTCGTTCCTCGTCGGTCCGACCGAGCGTACCAAGGAGCTGTGGGGCGAGGTTCTCGACCTGCTGCTTAAGGAGCGCGAGCAGGGTGGTGTCCTCGATATGGACACCAAGATCGTCACGGGTATCGTGAGCCACCCCGCTGGCTACATCGATAACGCCCACCGCGAGAAGGAGACCATCGTCGGTCTCCAGACTGACAAGCCGCTCAAGCGCGCGCTGCACGTCAACGGTGGTATCCGCATCGCTTGTCAGGCTGCCAGCCAGCACGGCTATAAGGTCGACGAGAACGTTGTCGAGCGCTACACCTTCGAGCGTAAGACCCACAACGCTGGCGTCTTCGATGTTTACACTCCCGAGATGCGTGCTTGCCGCTCGGCTCACATCATCACCGGTCTGCCCGATGGCTATGGCCGCGGCCGCATCATCGGCGACTACCGTCGTGTTGCCCTGTACGGCGTCGACTACCTGATCAAGGACAAGGAGGCCCAGAAGGCTTCCACCCCGACGGTCATGACCGCCGACAACATCCGCGATCGTGAGGAGCTGCAGGAGCAGATCCGCGCCCTCGGCGAGCTCAAGATGATGGCCGAGACCTATGGCTTCGACATTTCCAACCCTGCTACCAACACGCAGGAGGCCATCCAGTGGATGTACTTCGCCTACCTTGCTGCCGTCAAGGAGCAGAACGGCGCTGCCATGTCCATCGGCCGTACCTCTACGTTCATCGACATCTACGCTGAGCGCGACCTTGCCAACGGTACCTTCACCGAGGAGCAGATCCAGGAGTTCGTGGATCACTTCATCATGAAGCTTCGCATGGTCAAGTTTGCCCGTACCCCTGAGTACCAGGCCCTGTTCACCGGCGACCCGCAGTGGGTCACCGAGTCCATCGGCGGCATGGGTGTCGACGGCCGTACGCTCGTTACCAAGATGAGCTACCGCTACCTGCACACGCTCGAGAACATGGGCACCAGCCCCGAGCCCAACATGACCGTTCTGTGGTCGACCCGTCTGCCCGAGAACTTCAAGAAGTTCTGCGCCAAGACTTCTGTCGCCAGCTCCTCGATCCAGTACGAGAACGACGACCTCATGCGCGTCTATCATGGCGACGACTACGGCATCGCCTGCTGTGTGTCCTCCATGCGCATCGGCAAGGAGATGCAGTTCTTCGGCGCTCGCGCCAACCTGGCCAAGTGCCTGCTGTACGCACTCAACGGCGGTGTTGACGAGGTCTCCAAGAAGCAGGTCGGCCCCAAGTATCGCGCCGTCGAGGGCGATACGCTCGATTACGACGACGTTGTGGCCAAGTACAACGACATGATGAAGTGGCTCGCTGGCGTGTACGTCAACTCGCTGAACATCATTCACTACATGCACGACAAGTATTGCTACGAGCGCATCCAGATGGCTCTGCACGACAAGCACGTGCACCGCTGGTTCGCTACGGGCATCGCTGGCCTTTCCGTCGTGGCCGACTCCCTGTCCGCCATCAAGTACGCCAAGGTCCACCCCGTCCGCGACGAGAATGGCATCATCGTCGACTTCGAGACCGAGGGCGAGTTCCCCAAGTACGGTAACGACGACGACCGCGTCGACCAGATCGCTCACGACGTTGTGCACCAGTTCATGGAGTACATCCGCATGAACGATACCTACCGCAACTCCGTGCCTACGACCTCGGTTCTGACCATTACCTCCAACGTCGTGTACGGTAAGAAGACCGGCTCCACGCCCGACGGCCGCAAGGCTGGCCAGCCGTTCGCCCCGGGTGCTAACCCCATGCACAAGCGCGATAGCCACGGCGCCATCGCTTCGCTGTCTTCGGTTTCCAAGCTCCCGTTCCGCGATGCTCAGGACGGCATCTCCAACACCTTCTCCATCATCCCGAGTGCGCTCGGCAAGGAGGACCAGGTGTTCTTTGGCGATATCGACCTTGATCAGCTGGGCGAGTAACTATTGTTAGTGCTATACTAACAATAACGATTACTGATTAGCGCGCCGGTTTCGGCCGGCGCCTATTAATCGAAGGAGACACATTATGAAGGTTTCTGAAGTTTCCGAGACCCAGGCCGATAACCTGGTCCACATGCTCGACGCTTACGCCGAGAAGGGTGGCCACCACCTGAACATCAACGTCTTCAACCGTGAGACGCTGCTCGACGCTCAGGCTCACCCCGAGAAGTACCCGCAGCTGACCATCCGCGTTTCCGGCTATGCCGTGAACTTCCACACGCTCACCAAGGAGCAGCAGGACGAGGTCATTGCGCGTACCTTCCACGACAAGTTCTAAAGGGTTCAACTCCTGTAGGATTACTGGGGCCGGTTTTGGGTTATTTCCCAAAACGTCCTCGGACATGCAAAGAGGCTCGCTGCGCACTTTGTGCG
>CABTAA010000039.1 GCA_902482615.1 uncultured Collinsella sp. | reverse complement strand
CCCATGCGGTCCATCATCGAAGCGATGCGGCCCGAACCGAACAGACGCATCAGGTCGTCTTCGAGCGATACGAAGAACTGCGACGATCCGGGGTCGCCCTGACGTCCGGCGCGTCCGCGCAGCTGGCGGTCGACGCGGCGGCTCTCGTGACGCTCCGTGCCGATGATCGCCAGACCTCCCGCGGCCTTCACCTCGGGCGTGATAACGCTCATGGGCTCGGCAGTCGAGACCTGGTAGAAAAAGCCGTTGAAGTCGATCTGCATGTCGGTGATGGCAAGACCAAACAGGTCATGCGCCTCGTTCTCAAACGGGAATACCGCCGGATAGTACGAGCTGATGGACGGAATCTCCTGGTGCTGGTCGATGCCCTCGACTACCAGGTTCTCAATTGCATAGCTGCCGTCCTGAGCGATCTGCTCCTGAGCAGCACGAACGTTGATAAACGTATAGACCAAGCGATACGTGCCGTCGTCGACGTTGCGCTCGGCGTGCATTTGCACAAAGCGCGCGCCAGCACCCTTGAGCGCCTGCACATGCGGCAACAGCTCATCGATCACGACGGTGGCATAGATAGCCTTTTGCATTACTCGGCCTCCTTTGCAACGGCGGGCGCGGCAGGCTTCCCGGCAGGCGCGCCAGCAGCGGGCGCGCCGTCAGCCGTGCCTGCGTCGACACCGGCCCCGGCCCCCGCAGCAGCTACAAACCCGTCCTCGCCCAGCTCAACGCCACCGTCCCAGGTTGCGGCGCCGCCCACGGTAAGCGGATCGCCGCCAGCACGCATCACGGCCTCCTTCTGATCCAGGATGCCGCACGCCTCCACAATGGCATCGATCACGGTCTCGGGACGAATGGCGCACCCGGGCGCGTACACATCCACGGGAATCGCGCGGTCCACGCCGCCGATCACGTTATAGGCATCGCGAAACACGCCGCCCGAGCACGCGCAGATACCGCATGCCACCACACACTTGGGCTCGAGCATCTGGTTGTAGATCTGGCGCACGACAGGCAGGTTCTGGGCATTGACCGACCCCGTCACCAAAAAGATATCCGCATGCTTGGGGTTGCCGGTGTTGACCACGCCAAAGCGCTCCGCATCGAACAGCGGCGTGAGCGAGGCCAGCACCTCGATATCACATCCGTTGCAGCTCGAACCGTCGTAATGAATAACCCACGGCGAGCGCGACATTTTATGATCCATGGATGCCGCCTCCTAAATAAATACGTCGACGAGGATGGGCATAAGGTTGAGCAGGCCAAACGCCAGCGCCACGCCCCAGCCGAGCTTAAAGCAGCTGCGCCAGGTGCTGCGTGCGAAGGTGTTGTCGATGAGCACCTCGACAAAGTACGTCGCGGCCATCACGACCAGGGCGACCACCCAGCTCACCGGGTTGTCCCAAACAAAGAACATGCCCACCCACATCAAAAACAGCACGGTCTCGCACCAGTGCATAAGGGTCATCTTGGCCAGCGTGCCGCCGCTCATCTCGGTGGCGACACCCTGGACAATCTCCTGATGCGCGTGATGCGAGTACGAAAGGTCAAACGGCGACTTGCGCAGCTTGATGGTAAGCACCGCAAGCAGCGCGAGGAAAATGGGCGCACTGTACACGATGATGGGGGCCGACTGCCCCGTCACGGCAATGGAATCGAAGCTGTCGGTGGCAAGGTACAGGCCCACGCTCATCAGCAGAACGGCGGGCTCGTAACTCATAACCTGCAGCAACTCACGATCGGCGCCGACCTGGGCAAACGGGCTTTGCGTCGAGGCAGACGCCAACACCACAAAGATCGCAGCAAGCGTCACCATAAAAGCGCACAGCAGCGTGTTGGAGCCCGACACAAAGATGCCGCCACCCACGACGGTAAAGATGAGCGCGCACGCCATGTAGGTATCGTCCATGGTGTTTACGCTGGCAGGGGCCTTGCGCAGCAGCTTGGCCACATCGTAGAAGGGCTGCAGCAGGCGCGGGCCCACGCGGCCCTGCATGCGGGCCGAAAGCTTACGGTCAAGACCGTCGATCAAGCCGCCCACAAGCGGCGCCAGCAGGGCAAACGCCACGGTGCCAATAAAAATGCCCACGACGCCCGAGCCTTCGAAATACTTGCCGCGCAGCACCGAGGGCGCGCTCATGGCAAGCCGCTCGGGCCCAATCCACGCGCAACACAGCAGCGCAAACAAGATAATGCTGCAGCACACGACGCTGCCCGCGGGGCCAATACGCTTCTCGCCAAGGGCGTCCTCCGAGTACCAATTGCGCTTTTCGGCCTTCACCTCGTGTCCCATCGAGCCGCGGAAATGGCGATATTTGTCGGTTCCCACGCCCGAAAGGTACACGTTGACGTGCGGTTTGTTGCTCACGCGGAATGAAGTCAGCAGCACCACGGCGATAAAAGCCACGATAACCACCATCAGATACATGGCGTCCTTGCCGATAACGTACGGCACGCGGCCAAACACCATGGCCAAGTAAGGCGACACCAGACCGCTCGAGATAACCGGGAAGGCCACGCAGCACAGAATCAGCAGCGCGGCGATGGTGTTGAGGGCCACCCATTCGGTCTTATGGACATTGACCTCAACGTTTTGAGCCGTGGGGTCGACGCCCGAAAGCTTGGCAAGCCACTTGCCCCAGAAGTAAAACGTCGCGGCCGAGCCAAAGGCAAGCACCATGATCATGAGCACGTTGCCAGTCTGCGCGAACGCCACCAGGGCGCCCCACTTGGACACGAGCATGCCAAACGGCGCCACAAACATGCCCATAATGCCCGGCATCATCAGGCGCGTCAGGTGCGGCATGCGGCTGAACATACCGTCCATGTCCTCGATATTGCGGCTGCCGATATGATGCTCAGCCGTGCCCACGCACAGGAACAGCAGCGACTTGGCCACCGTGTGGAACAGGATCAGGAAGATGGCCGCCCATACGGCCTCGGGCGCGCCGACACCCAGGCAGGCGCTGATGAGGCCCAAGTTGGAAATGGTGGAGTACGCGAGCACGCGTTTGGCGTTGCTCTGCGAGATGGCCATGAGGGCAGCGAGCAAAAACGTGATGGCACCCACACTCGTGACCATAAAGCCCGTCACGGGATAGATGGCATAGAGCGGGCTCAGCTTGACCATTAGGAACACGCCGGCCTTGACCATGGTTGACGAGTGCAGCAGGGCGCTCGTGGGAGTAGGGGCAACCATGGCGCCTAACAGCCAAGTGTGGAACGGCATCTGTGCGGCCTTGGTGAGTGCGGCGAGCGACAACAGGATGACCGGCATCACCAGCAGCGCGGATTGCGCGGTTCCGGCGCCGGAAAGCTCAATCATGCCCGAGATGGTCAGCGGCATGCCGTTCACGTGCAGGTACATGAGTCCGGCCAAAAACGCGATGCCGCCCAGCATGTTGAGGACGATCTGGGTAAAGGCGTTTTTAATGGCCTCGGGCGTGCGCGTGTAGCCAATCATAAGGAACGAGCACACGGTGGTGATTTCCCAGCCGCAGAACAGCCACTCAAGGTTGTCGCTCGTCACGATAACGAACATGGCCGAGAGGAACAGGAACATGAGCGCCAGGAACTGCGGGCGACGGTCGGGCGCGGTCTGCCCGCGCAGCGCGGCCTCGTGCTCGTCATGGGCCTGGAAGTCCTTCATATAACCCAAGGCATACACGCAGATTAGGCTGCCGACGATGCCGACGGCGAGCACCATGATCACGCTCATGTAGTCCAGGTAGAGCGGCGTTGCCGTGACGGCTTCGGCCGCGGGCAACGTCATGGCTGCAAAGGCGAGCGAGCCCACCAGCTGGACTATGCCGAGCACCGTGGTGAGCGCGTTCCTATATTTGTACGCGTTGTACAGGATGACGGCGCACAGGATGACGTCGATGACGGAGCTGATGATCGAGAGCACATGCGAGGTGCCGGAGGCAACCTCAAAGCTCTGCGGACCCATGCCAAAAAACATGACGGCGACTACAACTGTCACCGCCATAATAATGCCGGAACCTATGAGCCCCACCGCATCGCGGGCGCGGTCGCCGCGCGCGAACAGCATGCCCAGCGCCGGTACCAGCGGAAACAGGGTAAGGAAATACAGTAGCGTCATACCATCACTCCCCCATGCAAAAACGCTGCAATTGTTTAACGTTATAGCTCAATTGATGAGTAGCGGCAGCGGGTTTTCGGTCAACTGGGGAGTTTTAGGCGTACGGAGTAAGGGCACGTCCGCTTTGGAGCAGAGAGGCGGCAAGAAAAATGCGCCCCTGTGGGCGCACCATCCCGTTTGCTATTCCGTCTTTTTAACGCGCGGCTTATCGACCAGTGCGGACTCACCGCTCTCGCGGTACTGACGGCACCAAGCCTTGACCGAAGACTCGCTGGGAATCTTGTGCTTGATCATGGCCTCGCGAACCGTTAAGCCGTTTTCCAAGCGATCCTTAACCACGGCGAGCTTAACTTCGTACGAATAGGTGTGATGATGCGAACCGGCGTTGAGAACGGCGTCGGCACCGCCCACAGCATACGCGCGGGCCCACTGACGAGCCGTGGCCTGGGGAATGCCAAGCTCCGCAGCGAGGGCGCGATGACCGACCCCCTCTTGGAGGATCTCGACGGCGCGCTGCCTAACCTCAGGCGCATGCGTGCGAGTCCTAGTTGCTTCCGACATACCTGCCACTTCTTAGCCTTAACCGTTAATCTGCTTTCTTACTTGCAAGTTAGATAGTAGCATTTTACTGTTTGCTCAAAGCAGTTAATTAAAATAGACGCGGCATTATCTGGGCATTTGACACCAAATTACGACATATCTTTATCGATTATTTACGCTGGTAGCTGACTCACGGCTAATCGTCATTCGCTTGTCAACAAAATTGGCATCTCTTTATGTCCTTTGGTATAGAGGATATAGTTATTAACCCCTCCTCCAATAATTTTGAGTGATCTGCAAGGCAGTAGACGTCCTCACTCCTCATGATTACCGCGCATTGCCATCCACCGGAGCAAAACAAAAAGGGCGGGACCTGCGCGCTTGCAGGCCCCGCACCGGTTGACATCCGACGGGACACAGCCGGGCGAGACGGATCCGTGCTACCGCCCCGCCTGGCCGCGAAGTTAACTACAGCTCGTTGGCCGCGTGATATGCCGTGCGAATGGCACTCGCAATGTCGGCGGTGCGCTCGCCCGAGCAGTCGCCCACGCAGGTCACGGGCACCGTCACGCCATCCAGGTCAAACGCGTTGGCCTTGGAGCCCACGGCCATCACCACGTAATCGCAGGCGATCTTCACCGGCTCCTCAGCGCCGTCCTCGATGGTGCGAATGGCCTCCACGCCCTCGTCGGTAATGGCGGTCAGGCGGGTCTTCACGTGCTGCTCCACGTTGTGCTCTGCAAAGTCGCTCATAATCAGCGGCAGAATGGTCTCGGACTCGCCCGCGGCAATCTTGTCGAGCATCTCCACGATCGCCACCTCGCAGCCGTGCTGCAGCAGGTACTCGGCAGTCTCGGTGCCCACCAGGCCACCGCCAATGACGGCGACGCGGCCGCTGAGCTCCACCTTGCCGGCCAGCACGTCCCAGCTCGAAACGACCTTGTCCGAGTCGGCACCCGGAACGGGGATGACCACGTCGTGCGCGCCCACAGCCACAATCGCGGCGTCGGCGGCGTTGAGGTCCTCAGCGGTAGCAACATGGTTGAGCTCGACCTTCACACCCAGGCCGGGCAGAATCTTCTCGTAGTACTCGACCGAGCGCATGATCTCGTCCTTGCGCGGAGGCGCAGCCGCCAGCACAATCTGGCCGCCCAGATGATCGCTCGCCTCGTAGACGGTCACGTCGTAGCCGCGCTTGGCCGCCACGCGTGCGGCCTCCAGGCCGGCGATGCCGCCGCCCACCACGGCGATCTTCTTGTCGCCCTCGCCCGGCTTGATGGCGATGGTCGCCTCGTCGCCGTTCTCGGCATTGAGCACGCACGAGATGTACTTGCGATTTTGAATCGCGTCGACGCAACCCTTGTTGCAGTTGAGGCACTCGCGGATGGGCTCACCCGTGGCGGCCTTCAGCGCAATGTCGGGGTCGCACATGAGCGAGCGGCCATAGGCGATGATGTCGGCGGCGCCGTCTTCCAGAATCTTCTCGCCGGCCTCGACCGAAACCACGCGGCCCACGGTTGCCACCGGCACGGAGACCAGGGCCTTGACGCGCTCGGCCACGGGCAGCGTCCAGTTGTAGGGCATGGCGCCCATGGGCGGAATGGTGTCGCCCATGTTGCCGGTGTGGTTGGCCTGTGCGACCTGGATCATGTCGATGCCCGCGCCCTCGAGCAGCTTGGCAAACTCGCAGGCCTCGTCGGGCTGCAGGCCACCCTTGCCGCGCGGCGTGCCGTCGGGGTTCTCCATAATCACGGGGAGCTTGTACTCCACCATCAGTTGCGGCGCAGCCTCCTTAATGGCAGCGACGACCTCCAGCGCGTAGCGGACGCGGTTCTCGAACGAGTCGCCGTACTCGTCGGTGCGCTGGTTGAGGATGGCCGAGCACAGCGAACCCACCAGACGGTCGCCGTGGACCTCGATGGCATCGATGCCGGCCTGCTGCGCGCGAGCGGCCGAGGCAGCAATGGCCTCCTTGATCTGGGTGAGCTGCTCTACGCTCGCCTCGTTCACAAAGTGCTGCATGTCGTGATGCAGCTTGGCGTAGGCCTGGTTGCGGATCTCGTTGGACTCGGCCATCTTGGCGGCAAAGGTCTCCTCGTCGCCGGCGGCCTTGGCCTCCTGCGCGGCCTTGGCAGCAGCCATGGAGCCCATGACCATGCGGCCGACACCGGGCACATCGTACTCGGGGTGGAACAGCTGCAGCGCAACCTTGGCGCCGTGCTTGTGGACGGCATCGGCCAGCGCCTTAAACGTGGGGATCTGAGCGTCGGTCGCCAGCTTGGGCGTGGGGCTCGCGGTCATGACGGGAGCAACGTCACCGATGACGATGTAGCTCACGCCGCCACGGGCCAGGCGCTCGTAAAAAGCCAGGCTGCGCTCGCCAATGGAACCGTCGCGCTCCTCGTAGCCGGTGGTCAGCGGCGGAAACATAATGCGGTTCTTGAGCTCAAGGGGGCCAACCGTAATGGGCTGGAGCAGCTTGGATGCAGGTGTGGTCATGGACATTCCTCTCTTGTAGGCGCGACGGCGATGATGCCGCGTAGTTGTCTAGAGGATATGGCATGGAGGCACAGCGGCACAACGAAAATCGGCGAATATCAGGTGGCGGCAGGTGGATGGGGCGGGGCGGCCCGTCGGTTTGTCTCAATCTGTAACAACCACTCGGCAAAACCGGGTCTTGCTGTTACAAATCAAGGTATTCCTCTCAACCCATCCTCAACAATCTAGATCTGTAACATCTAGACCTACTTTTGACCCCAACCTGTTACAGATCGAGACAAACCAAACCCGCCTGCTAGAAAATCTCAATCTGTAACGGTTACTCGGCAAAAACCGTCCCTCGTGTTACAGATTTAGACAAACACGACCAAGCCCACCGGTATATCTCGATCTGTAACACCTAGCCGCCCAAATCGGATCTAGATGTTACAGATCGAGATTTTGTTTGAGAGGCCGAGAATTGGATCGAAAACACGGTCCCGAAATAACAAAAAAGCTCGCCGGCTAGGCCGACGAGCTGCAAGTTCTTGGTCGCGGGGGCAGGATTTGAACCTACGACCTCCGGGTTATGAGCCCGGCGAGCTACCAGACTGCTCCACCCCGCAATGTCTGGGCGCTTCATGTGCGCAAGAAAGAATATTACGCGGGAGTTCGGTAAGCGGCAAGGAAAATCTCGTAGAGCATAATTCCTTCATATTTAAAACCCCTCAGCCCCTATCACCGTAAACGAATCGCAGCCGAGCGCCGTCGGCGGCGCGTATACAATGGTGCGCGTCCTTTTATGCCAACACTGGGAGTAGACATGCTGCTCGCTATCGATATGGGAAACACGCAGACGGCCATGGGCCTGTTTGACGGAGACGAGCTGGTGCAGTCGTGGCGTATGCCCACCGACCGCTCCTATACCGCCGACGAGATCCACGTGCGCCTGATGGGTTTCTTTAAGATGTACGGCCTTTCGCTCGATGCGGTCGACGCAATCGCCTTTGCGGGCGTGGTGCCGCAGCTCTCGCGCGAGTGGCACGCCGTGGCCGACCGCATTGCCGCGGACGCCATCGTCATCGGGCCGCAGACGGCCGCGGTGACCAAGCTGCGCGCGGCGCGCCCCCAGGCCGTAGGTGCCGATCGCGTCGCCAACGCCGTTGCGGCCGAGACTTTCTACGGCGCGCCGGCAATCGTGGTGGACTTTGGCACCGCGACCAATATCGACGTCATCGATGAGGACGGTTATTACATTGGCGGAGCGATCGCGCCGGGCATTCGCATCTCCATGGACGCGCTTGCCGCCCGTGCCGCCAAGCTCGCCAGCGTGCCGCTCGAGGCGCCCGAGCACGCCATCGGCCGCGATACCGAGGAGTGCATCAAGGTCGGCGCCGTGATGGGCGCCGCCGCCATGGCCGAGGGCCTGGTCGCGCGCATGAAGCGCGAGCTGGGCCGCGAGGATGCCACCGTTATCGCCACGGGCGGTCTCGCCGGCATCGTCGCCGATTCGACCGATGCCTTCGACGTGGTCGACGGACAGCTCACCATCAAGGGTATCTGCGAAATCTACCGCCGCATGCAGGAGCTGGGATAGAGCAGGGGCTTAAGTCGAGCACGAACGCGAGCGGCGAACTAGGCAACGCATCGGTCCTATTCCTCAAAATCGAAAATTTATCAGTTTTGAGGAATAGGCTTTCTGCTACGCCTCGCCGCATAGCCACCTCGCCAGGTCCACGATCTGAACCCCATTGCGGTCCGTGGCCTCGTGATGCGTTCGGGCGAGAATCATCTTGGGGTACGCGTCGCCAATGCTCAGCAGTGGCGAAATCTCGCGTTCAAATGTCTTATCCGAGCTGATGTCGTCGCTCACCTGAATGTAGAGCTTCTCGCTTCGCTTGATTGCTATAAAGTCAATTTCCTTTTTATAGAGCACACCGACGTATACCTCGTATCCGCGGCGCAGCAGCTCGATGGCCACCATGTTCTCGTATACGCGTCCCCAATCCATATCACGTGTACCGAGCAGTGCGTATTTGAACGCGTGGTCTGCCAGGTAATATTTCTCGCCGCTCTTAAGGTATTTTTTGCCGCGAATGTCGTACCGACGAACTTTATAGAAGGCAAACGCATCGCACAGGTACCCCATGTACGTGCCGACCGTCTTGTTCGTAATCTTTAGCCCATCCGCATTTAATGCATCAGTAATGTTGCGTGCCGACGTAATGTTGGAAACGTTGTCCATCATGTAATCGGCAATGCGCAGCAGCGCCGATTCGTTTCTCACGTTATGCCGCTGCACGATATCCCTCACGATGAGCGTTTTAAAGACATTGGAGAGATATTGATAGCGCTGCTCCTGCAGTGGATAAGGGTAAGAGCCGGACATACCGCCGGTTCTCGCGTACTCATCGAAGTCGCGGTCGACATCGCCCTCGTCGCCATAGAGACGATACTCCTCAAACGAGAATGGGAAAACCTCGATCTCGAACGTACGCCCCGTAAAGAGCGTCGACAGATCGCTCGACAGCAAAAAGGCGTTCGATCCGGTAATGAAAATGTCGTACTGCTCGGATGCATGGAGGCTGTTGATCGCGCGTTCAAAGCCGTCACACATCTGAACCTCATCGATAAGCAGGAAGTTTTGCTTGTCGGACGCTCGATGCTCTTTTACATAGGCGAGCAGGGCATGATATTCGAGCAGGTCCTCGAACTCGTCGAGGTTGTAATTGATATGGATGACATTCGAATTGGACAGATTTGCCTCCACGTAATCGCGGAGGGCCTCGAGCAATTTTGACTTACCGCCACGGCGAATGCCCGTTATGACCTTGATGTCCGGCACGCCAATAAGGCTCGTCAACATGTCCATGTATGACGTTCTATTGATGAGTTTCATTGGCGCCTCCCTGCGGTCTTTTATCGCTATTCCTCAAAAACGAAAATTTTTCAGTTTCGAGGAATAGGCTCTGCAACGAATATACCTCGCAAAAGCCCGAGCTGGCTTAATTCTATTCCTCAAAAACGAAAATTTTTCAGTTTTGAGGAATAGGGCGCTGGCAACCCATTCCCCAGATAGGCGAAACCCTCCCCGGCACAGGCCGAGGAGGGTCTTGTTGTCATGTCTATCTTTGGGCGCGAACGCCCCGCGCTACAGCCCGCGAATTCGTACGGCCTCGGGCGGAAACTCCTGCTCGCCGGCATCGGTCTTAATGGTCGCGCGGCCCCAGATGTCCAGGCCTGCAAACACACCGATCGCAAGCGGCAGGCCGTTGGGCGACACCGCCGCAACTTGGCGGCCCAGCAGCGGCACCATGTCGAAGTACTCGCCCAGCACGGGAGCCAGCGGCCCTGCGGCGCCTTGCGGCGTGTTGGCAACAACCGCCCAAGCGTCCACGCGGGTCAGCACGGCGGCGGCCAGCGTCTCGACCAGCGCTTCGTCAGGCACGTCCACACCCAGCTCGCCCAGCGCCGCA
>CABTAA010000038.1 GCA_902482615.1 uncultured Collinsella sp. | reverse complement strand
GGCAGCGCAGGCGTACACAGCCAGCACGCCGCCTTGCGAGCAGCCGCAACCGGTGATCTTGGACATGAGCGGGCTGCCGCCGTGGGACTTGGCCACGGTCGTGCCGTCGGTGATCAGGTCGACTTCGCCCGAGACGACTACGGCGCCACCGGTGTAGCGGGCGAGCGCCACCGCGGCATTGCGGGCGGCGTCTACCGTGTCGGTGGTATCGACACCGCGTACGCGGCTCAGATCGGCCGCCTCGCCCTCAAGACCCCATAGGCCGGCGAGCGCGATGATCTCGGAGGCGTTGCCGCGCACGATGGCGGGCTTATACTGCTTGAGCTCGTTTACCAACTGGGTGCGCAGGCTACCGATGCCCAGGCCCACCGGATCGAGCACCCAGGGCTTGCCGGCGTCGTGTGCCGCCTTCGCCGCGCGGGGAATCGTCTGCTCGTAGATGGGGAAGAGCGTGCCCATGTTGAGATAGATGGCGCCGCCGCCGGCAACGAGCGCCTCGCCCTCGTCGGGCAGATAGACCATGGCGGCCGATCCGCCCACGGCGAGCTGCGCGTTGGCGACAAAGTCGATCGTCACCGTGTTGGTGATGGAGCCTGCCATCGGATTGGTGGCGCGAATCTCCTCCACGGCCTTGACCACATGTTGCTTAAGCTGTTCCGAATCAATCACTGCACATGCCTCCTTGGCATAGAAAAGGGGCGCTGTGCATAGACAGCGCCCCTGTAAAGGCGGCATGCTCCCTACGCCAGCATTAACTGACAGGTTCAAAGGATTGGGCCCCATGCCCTCTCAGCCTTGTGGTTTGCACCGCCGGCACTCCCGCATCGAATCTGTTGTTCCCTATACTAGCGCACCGTTACAATGGATACGGTGAAAATGACTGGGGGACTCTATGATCAAACTTGTGCTGACCGATATGGACGATACGCTGATTCCAGCCGGGCATGACGGCGCCAGCGACTACGCCATCGAGGGCATTCATGCCATGCAGGCGGCGGGTCTGCACTTTGGGCCGGTTTCGGGTCGTCAGCCGTCCGCGATGGGCTGGATGTTCAAAAACCGTTCCGAGTGTTTTTCGACCGGTGCGTTCTGTAACGGCCAGGTGATGTTTGTCGACGGCGAAGTAGTCGCTTCGCGCGCAATCGACAACGATGCTCTGATACGTTTGGCTGACTATCTGGAGCAAGAAACCGACGATACATTTCTAAAAGTCTACAGCCTGGGCGATGACTTTTGGGGTAACGATGCCTATTGCGTGACGAGCAATCCCGAGCGTGTACGTCGCGCTATGGAGTCGGGCGGCAATGCGTGGCTCAAAGGCGAAGAGGCCCCGTGCCGTCCCGTCGTCGATGACGCGCCGGTGTTTAAGGCGAATATCTGGAGTGCCCGTTCGCGTGAGGAGCTCGCGGAGCTACGCGAGCGCGTTGCCGTTGAGATGCCGGAACTCTCGCTTGTGTTTCCCAACAACCGAGTGCGCCTGTTCGACATCCTTCCGGATGGTTGGGACAAGGGCTGCGCTGCGCTGGAGCTGGCGCGCGCCTTGGGCCTGACGCCCGACGAGGTGGCCGTATTTGGCGATTCCGATAACGATCTGCCCATGATCGATGCCGTTCCCAACTCCGTTGCAGTCGCCAATGCCAACGAGGCCGTCACGGCTGCCGCGCGCTGGCATATCGGCGCCGCGGCAGATGATGCGGTCGCCGGGGCTCTGCATCAGATTGCCGCCTGCGCCGCGACGGGGGAGATGCCGCCGTTTATGCGTCAGGAGGGTGCAGCCGACGCGAATCTCGCGAACAGCTAAGGAGACAGCCATGAAGCTCCAGCAGCTCAGATATGTCGTCAAAGTTGCCGAATGCGGCAGCATTACCGAGGCCTCGCGCCGTCTCTTTGTGTCGCAGCCTTCGATTACCGCGTCGATTCGCGATCTCGAAAACGAGATGGGTGTGCACATCTTTGAGCGCACCAACAAGGGCGTCATTGTGTCCGAGGAAGGCGAGGCCTTCTTGGGCTATGCGCGCCAGGTACTCGACCAGGCCGACCTGCTCGAGGGTAAGTACAAGGGCGCATCCGAGCAGGTGCCGCACTTTAGTGTGAGCTGCCAGCATTATTCCTTTGCCGTCAACGCGTTTGTCGACGTGATTCGCGAGTTCGATGCCGCGCGTTACGACTTCACCCTGCGCGAGGAGCAGACTCACGAGATTATCGAGGATGTTGCGCATATGAAAAGCGAACTGGGCATCCTGTACTTATCCGAGCATAACCGCGAGGTCATCGAGCGCATGCTGGTGGCCAACGAGCTCGTGTTCGAAGGACTCTTCTGCGCCACGCCGCATGTCTTCGTCTGCGCCGACCATCCGCTGGCGGACCGCTCCAGCGTGACGCTCGAGGATCTGGAAGACTACCCGTTCCTGTCCTACGAGCAGGGCAGCTACAACTCGTTTTACTATTCCGAGGAGCTGACCTCGACGTTCGAGCGTCGCAAAAATATCCGCGTGCGCGACCGTGCGACGTTGTTCAATTTGGCCATGGGCCTCAACGGCTACACGGTATGCTCGGGCGTGATCAGCCACGAGCTCAACGGTCCCGGCATTATCTCGATTCCGCTCGACGTGGACGAGTATATGGAGATTGGCATCATCACGCGCAAGAACACGACGCTCACGCGCTACGGTCGGGCCTATATCGACGCGATTCGTCAGCATATCTAGGCCGCTGTACTCCGCACGGTTCAAGTCTCTTTATGGCAGTCCAGACTGATATAGGAAGCATCTATATCAAACTGTTATAAACGTATATTTTACGATGGTCATATGAGCGCTCATACTCTGTCCCAGTAAAGCAACCAATGCAAAGGGAGATATCTATGAGCACTTCGATTCAACCGAACGCGCCGTTTCGCGCCGATATCGTCGGCAGTTTTCTTCGTCCGCAGGCTGTAAAGGACGCCCGTGCCGCCTATGTCGCGGGTAAACTCGACGCTTCCGGCCTTAAGGCCGTCGAGGACGACGCCATTCGCGATTTGGTGGCCAAGCAGAAGGCCGCCGGCCTGCGGGTGATCACCGATGGCGAGTTCCGCCGCAGTTACTGGCACCTCGACTTTATGTGGGGGCTCAACGGCATTGAACGCCGCACCTCACGCACGGGTTATATGTTCCATGACGAGGAGACGACGGCCGACACCGCCGTGGTTACTGGTCCCATTAGCGGCGAGAACCACCCGTTCGTCGAGCATTTTAAGTTCGTCAAGGCGCTTGAGGGGGAGGGCCAGGTCGCACGCCAGACCATTCCGGCGCCGATCCAGACGTTCTCTGAGGTCACACTCGATCGCTGCGACGGCCAGCAGGAGAGCCTGCGCGCTGTCTATAAGACCGATGAGGAACTTGCCGACGCCATTGCGGCCGCTTATCGCACGGTGATCACCGACCTGTACGCAGCAGGCTGCCGCAACATCCAGTTTGATGACTGCACCTGGGGCATCTATTGCGATACCGACTTTGTGTCCAAGACCGGCATGAGCCCGGTCGACCTGCAAAAGGTAAGCGAGCTGGGCGTGGCGCTCAACAACGCCGCCATCGAGGGCAAGCCCGACGATCTGGTTATCAACACGCACGTGTGCCGCGGCAACTACCATTCCACCTATGCCTTTGAGGGCGGCTACGACCCCATCGCGCCGTACCTGTTCGCACATGAGAATGTCGATGCGTTCTATCTGGAGTTCGACACACCCCGCGCCGGCGGCTTTGAGCCGCTCAAGTACGTTGCCCCCGGCAAGAAGGTGGTGCTGGGACTGGTCACTACAAAGGCGGCTGAGCTTGAGGACGAAGACGTTATCGTCGAACGTATCTACGAGGCCACAAAGTATGTGCCGCTCGAGAATCTGTACCTGTCGCCCCAGTGCGGCTTTGCCAGCTGCGAGATTGGCAACAAGCTGACCGAGGACGAGCAGTGGGCGAAGATCGCGCTGGTCAAGCGCATTGCCGAGCGCGTTTGGAAGTAACGCTACCGTTTGCAGGTGACGGCGCGTGCGAGACATGGCGTATCACGTACAATGGTTCGGATCGTATCGATCGGGCAGGTTATCCGATATGCCTGATCGCCCTTCCATCATGAAAGGACTTCCATGTCCCAATCCTCGACGCCCGCCGTATCTAAACTCGAGGAGACTGTCGAATAGTAGTTGTGTTCAGCTAAATCAAAAAATGGCGTCCATGCGCATGTACGCGTGGACGCCATTTTTAATGCGTCAGTATCCAGTGGATGCCGCGCGCCATGCGCAGGTCAGTTTGGGCAAAATGATTGCCGGGGTTGAGCTCCAGCGTTGTTGGGATGTCGCGCTCGATAAACAGCTCTTCCATCGCGCGCGTATCGTCGAGTACGTGCCGCATCATGCGGTTGGGCGTCTTGGTTTCCTTTTTACCGAGCGACAGATAGGCGGCGTCGGGCGTAGCCGTCATCGTGCGCTCGCGCGCGTAGTCGATAAAGCCGGGGAACCACAGCGACCCCGATGCACTCGCTGCGCGCTCAAAGACATCTGTTTGCCAAAGTGCCCACAGTGCAAAAAGACCCGCCAACGAGTAGCCGGCAACGCCGCGCCAGGCAGGCGGTTGCGGGAGCGATGATTCGGCCTGGGGGATTATCTGCTTCAACAACTCGTCAAGAAAACCAGCAGCCTGTCCGCCAAAGGGCTCGCTATCGCGTACGGTACCATCGCATGCCCAGGGGCTCAGCTCGCGATTCCAATCGAGCCCTCCAATGGCGACAAGGGTGAACGGCGGGCAGTCGAGCTCTCGGCAGCGCTCGTAGACTTCACTACCGTCGCCCTTAACCACGGGGAGATAGATGACGGGCGCGCCTTCCGCACGCTCTGAATAAACGGTTATCTGCTTATGATGCGCTTCCAAGGCAGGCTTCTCTCGGTGTTGTGATATTGACAGCCTCAATTGTCGCACGCTGGCACGGGGGCAGACGCTAAAAGAAAGGCGCGGAGCCGCTCGATGCGATTCCGCGCCTTGTTGTTTTGCTTTAGCAGACTATGCCGTTACGCCACGAAGAAGTAGACGAGGAAGGCGAGGGCTGCGATCCACATGAGCGGCTTGATCTTGGAGGCCTCGCCCTTAAAGAGTGCGACGATCACGTAGGTGATAAAGCCCAGGCCAATGCCGGCAGAGATGGAGTAGGTGAAGGGCACGCCGGCGACAATCATGAACGCCGGGAAACCCTGCGACACGTCGGACCAGTCGATCTCGGAGGCCTCGCTCATCATGAGGTAGCCGACGTAGACCAGAGCACCACAGGTGGCGGCGCTGGAAACGATGGTGACGATGGGGGAGAAGAACGCGGCGAGAATGAACAGCACGCCGGTGGTGACGGAGGTGAGGCCCGTGCGGCCACCGTCGGCAGCGCCAGAGGTGGACTCGACGAAGGTGGTGATGGAGGAGACGCCCATGAAACCGCCCACAGCAGCGGCGGCGGAGTCGACGATCAGGATCTCCTTGATATTCTCGACGTTGCCGTCGTCGGTGAGGAACTCGCCCTGCTTGGCCACGGCCATCGCGGTGCCCATGGTGTCGAAGAAGTCACTCATGAGCAGCGAGAACGAGATGACGAGGAGCGCGGGGTCGGTAAGGACCTTGACGATGGCAGGCACGCCGCCGGCGTCGGCGATGGGGCCACCGATGCTCGAGAAGTCGAGCGGGGCGATGATACCGGTCGGAGCCTGGGTCACACCTAGGGGGATACCGGCGATGACGGCGACGACGATGCCGATGAGCAGCGAGCCGGGGACGTTGCGGCAGGCGAGGGCGACTGTCACCAGGATGGAGATGATGCCGACGATGAAGGTGGGGGAGGTGATGTCGCCCAGACCGACGAGTGTACCGGCGCCAGCGGTGATAATGCCGGCATCGCACAGGCCAATCATGGCGATGAACAGGCCCAGACCCACCGAGATGGCGTGACGCAGGACAACCGGGATGGCGTCCATGATGGCCTCGCGCAGGCCACAAAGCACGAGCAGCAAGATGACGACGCCCTCAAGGAAGATGACGCTCATGGCCACGTGCCAGTCACCGCCGCAGACGGTGGTGGTGATTCCGGCGATCATCGCGTTGACGCCTAAGCCCGACGCGCAGGCGAGCGGGCGGTTGGCGAAGATGCCCATGCAGATGGTCATGATGCCGGCGCCCAGGCAGGTGGCGCAGGCGAGCGCTCCCGCATCGATGCCAGCGCCCGAGAGCACCGCGGGGTTGACGGCGATGATGTAGGCCATCGCCAGGAATGTTGTCAGTCCAGCGCGGAGTTCGGTCCCGATTGTGGACTTGCGCTCGCTGACGTGAAAAAGTTCGTCCATGCATACCCTTTCCTTGTTCGGCCCCGAGTTTAGGCCGATTGACACGAACTCACCCACTATAGCCCCTTTACGACGCTGTTGTTCCTCGCATGTTGATGTTCGGCGCTTTGTAGCAGACGGACGGTATTTTTCGCATGAAAATGTGTGGGTACCGTATACTTAAGCGGATACAACGACCCCTATGGAGGAACGTATGATTAAAGAGCTTTGCCACGACGAGGCTATCCTGTCCCAGCGTTGCGAGGTTGCGACCGTCGAGGACGAGTCGGTTGCTCAGGACCTGATCGATACCATCAAGTCGCTCGACGATGCCGGCTGCCTTGCCGCTAACCAGATTGGCGTTACCAAGAAGGTCTGCGTCTATCTGGACGACGCCGGCGAGCCCCATGTGCTCTACAACCCCCGTCTGGTGTTTGGCCTGGGTGCCAGCAAGATGGAGGAGAGCTGCCTGACGCACGGGGAGGTCACCAAGTCCACGCGCTACATCAAGTGCAAGGTTGCCTTTGACCAGATTGTCGACGGCAAGATGAAGGAGTGCCGCCGCGACTACGCGGGCTTTGAGGCACAGATGATCCAGCATATGATCGACCACTGTCTTGGAAAGTTGGTCTAAGGGGACCAAAGCACCGCACCTTGCCGCTCAATCGTCGCTCGCGTACCTTAAGTACGCTTCGCTCCTCTTTCGTGGCAATCTGCGGCACTTTGACTCCTTAGACGACCTGCGGGGTTAACTTGGTTGAGTTTATCCTGCTTGAATAGCCCGGGCATGACATTGTTGTCATGTCCGGGCTTTTGTGTTTAGCGCCTTTTTGTTTGGAGACAATAATCTTAGCAAGAACGTAAGGCTAGGAGGCGTTATGTGCACGAGTATTCGATTTACCGATAATTCTGGCCACATGTATTTGGGCCGCAACCTCGACTGGAGCTTTGACTACGGCCAACAGGTTCGCGTGATGCCGCGCGGGTTTCACATTCCGTATTCGTTTATCGACGATGCGTCGGCGGCACACGCGGTGATCGGTATGTGCATCGATTACAAGAACTATCCCATGTTTTTCGATTGCGGTAACGATGCGGGCCTCGCCGTGGCGGGTCTCAATTTCCCGGGTTATGCCGAGTATGCCGAGGACCCTGTCGACGGCAAGACCAATATCGCGGCCTATGAGTTCCCCCTGTGGGTGGCAGCGACGTTCTCGACGGTCGATGAGGTCGAGACCGCGCTGCGCGACACGGTGATTGTCGCCAAATCTGCCGGAGAGGGGCTGGGCGTGTCGCTGCTCCATTGGATTATCGGCGACAGCCAACGCAGCATCGTGGTCGAGATGATGGCTGACGGCCTGCATGTATACGACGATCCGGTCGACACCCTTGCCAACCAGCCGACCTTCCCGTGGCACATGGAAAACCTGCGCACCTATATCACCGCCACAAGCGATTTTCCGCAGACGGCGACATGGCGTGGCGCCGAGCTCAAGCCCTATGGAGCCGGTGCCGGCATGCGCGGCATTCCGGGCGATTGCTATTCGCCGAGCCGTTTTGTAAAGGCGGCGTATCTCAATGCCAATTACCCGCAAAAGGAGAGCGAGACCGAAAACGTCGTTCGCATGTTCCGCTCGCTCGAGGGCGTGGTGATGATCGAGGGAGCGTCCAGGATGGGCGATGGCAAGTTCGAGAAGACTATCTACACCGGATGCTTTAGCGCGCGCACGGGCAATTATTACTACGCGATGTATGGGGATCCGTCGATTCGCTACGTGAGCCTGATGGATGCCGAGGGCGCGAGCCCCGATAGACTCGTGGTTCCCGAGCCGCGCCGTTCGTAGCCGATAGCTTTACCGCAATGCAAAACGGCCCTGCATCTCCCGTGAGGCGCAGGGCCGCTTTCGTTGATTTGTGACGTCGCTAGAAGTTGGCGTCGTTGAGTTGTTCACTTTCGAGGCCGTCGAGCTGTTGCTGTTCGGGCGTATCGGCGACGCTCTCGAGCAGCTCGGTGGGATCGACGTTCATGTCCCTACCGGCCTCGTTGCCGTTGACCAAGTCGTCCGAGAAGATGTCGACTTCCATCTCCTCGGCCTCTTCAATCTGAACCTCGAGCGGCACCTGGGTGCGCACGAGCTTAACGGCCGGGCGCATGCGGGCAAACAGCGGCACGTACTCGATGATGATGGCAGAGTTCTCGAGACCGTACCAGCGCGCCGGGCTTCCGCAAGCGCGGCGGACGGCGTACTTGATGGCCATCACGCGGTGGTCATTGCGGTTGATGTCCGTTTCGGGGGCAAGCATCTTGCGCAGCATGCAAAAACGGAAGTCGCCCACGTTGCCGCGCGTCTCGTAGATGGAGTAGGTGTGGTGCTGCGGCGGCAACTCACCCGAGGCCATCAGGTCGCCAACGATCTGGCGCAGGTAGGCGTTGATGCGCTGATTGACCTTAAAGCCCAGGTCCAAGCGCACGCGGAACAGGAAGTCCGTGCCAAAGGTCTCAACGGAATACTCGTGCGTATAGGGCTCGTCGGCAACGTGTACGTTGATGAACCAATATGCCTTGGCGCGCTTGGGGTGCTTGTCTAGGATGGAATAGAGCACGTCGCGGTCGAGCGTGAGCGGGTCGGGGCTGTTGGTGAGGAACACCAGATTGTCGGCGAGCACGGGGTAGGTCTCGTCATTGCGCAGGCGATTGAGCTGGTCGATGTACTTGGAGACGGGCAGCAGAATCGTCTGCGTACGCTCGATGGCGGTGCCGCGACGCCACACATACATAAGGCCGAACAGCAGTGCGGCCAGGAAGATCATGACGTAGCCGCCGTCAAAGAACATGGTGAGGCACGAAGCGAAGAAGCACAGCTCAATGGCACCAAAGAGCAGGGCAAAGATGCAGGCGCCCAGCTTGTGCTTGAGGATGCCGGCGATATAGCTCGTCAGCAGCGTGGTGGTCATGAGCATGGTTACGGTGATGGCGAGGCCATAGGCGCTTTCCATGCGCTCGGAGTTTTGGAACAACAGCACGATGAAGATGCAGCCGACCCACATGATGTTGTTGACGAGCGGAATATAGAGCTGACCCTTGGTGTCGCTGGGGTAGTGGATGCGCAGGTGCGGCATAAGGTTGAGGCGCGTTGCCTCGGATACCAGCGAGAACGAGCCGGTGATGAGCGCCTGCGAGGCGATGATGGCCGCCACGGCCGAAAGCACAATGGCAAAGGGGCGCAGGGGCTCGGGAAGCATCATATAGAACGGGTTAACGATATCCATCGCGAGCATCTGGGGGTTGGAGTTATTGGCGAGTAGCCAAGCTCCCTGACCCAGATAGTTGAGGATAAGGGCCGCCTTAACAAATGGCCAGGATGCATAGATGTTTGCCTTGCCCACGTGGCCCATGTCCGAGTAGAGTGCCTCGGCACCGGTTGTCGACAGGAAGACAAAGCCGAGCACCATAATGCCCGAATGGTTGATGGGCGAGAACAGGAACATAATGCCGCGGATGGGGTTGAGCGCGCGCAAGATGGACAGGTTGCCGAGCATGTTGAACAGACCGGCGCCTGCCAGGAACAGGAACCACAGCGTCATGAGCGGGCCGAAGAGCTTGCCGATTGACGAGGTGCCGGCGCGCTGCATGGCAAATAGGCCGCAGATAATGATGATTGTGATGATGATGACGTTGGTCTGGCCGTCGCCCAGCAGCGCATGGCCCCATTCGATGGTGCGCAGACCCTCGATGGCTGTGGTGACCGTGACGGCGGGGGTGAGGATGCCGTCGGCAAGCAGTGCAGCACCGCCGATCATGGCGGGCAGAATCAGCCATGGTGCCACCTTGCGTACGAGGCTGAACAGGGCGAAGATGCCGCCTTCGTTGTGGTTGTCGGCCTTCATGGCGATTACCACGTACTTGACCGTGGTCACGAGCGTCATGGTCCAGATGACGAGCGAAAGCGCGCCCAGGATCATGTCCTCGCTGACGGTACCGATGCCGCCGTTGTTGGCGACGATTGATTTCATGGTGTACATGGGGCTCGTGCCGATGTCACCATAGACGACGTCGAGCGTTACGAGCAGCATGCCAGCGGAGAGGGGGATGGCTCCGTGCCCGCCTTGCCCGTGCTGGTCTTGGAGGTTTGCCTCCAGTTTATTGTGTGCCACGAGGACTCCCTTAGACATCCGGTTATCTGTCTAGGACAAAAAACTTTATGCCGTCTTTATACATACAAGAGCAGTTTGGCACATCGGGTTATTTTAGACAATAATCCTCAGCTGGGGATTATTTATCTACGCAGGTAGTATTTCAAAGCAGGGGCTTTTAAGCACGTACTGTCTGGGCGATGCCAGCCTTGGCGTTTGCGCGTTTGCCGGCGAGTTCGCAAAAAATCGCGCCGCCGATGATAAGCGCGGCGCCCATCAGGCGGACCGGTGTTATGGCTTCGCCCAAAAGGACGGCCGAGAACACGACGGCCGAAAGCGGCTCGAGGTAGCCGACGACCGCGACGGTCTGGAC
>CABTAA010000037.1 GCA_902482615.1 uncultured Collinsella sp. | reverse complement strand
CGAGATCGCCTGCGCCAGATGCAGCGAACCCACCGAGTGAATCAGCTCGGCTGAGCCCAGCACCGCATTGATCTTATTGGTCTGCAGGTTGCCGATCATATCGAAGCGCACCTCGGGCAGCTCCGGATGCTCCGCCAGACCCGTGAGCTTGCGAACCAGCTCCTGCGGGCGGTTCTCGGCAAAATGGCGATACCCCGCCTGGATGGCGGCAACGGTCTCATCGACACCAACGGTCTTGGACACGGCAATGAGGCTCGCGGCGTCGTGGGGACGGCCCGCGCGATCGAGCGCCGCATAAAAACGTTCCAGAATCTGCTCGCGGCGAGCGCGCATCAAGTCCAAATAGTTATCCATTGCCAATCGCCTCCGCTGACAGCCAAACAAGTAGTCCCATGCTAACGCAAGAGCGCGGCCCCGCATGTGCAAGGCCGCGCTCACTTAGGTATTTACAATCTTTCGACGAACGGGGTTACTTACTCCTCGTCGTCCTCGCCATCGTCCTCATCCTCAAGATGATCGAGCAGGTAGCGAAGACCCTCGCTGACCTCGTTAACGGGCACCTTGGCAACGTAGCGTGCATCGACGGCGGGCCTCATGATAACACCCTCGCCCGAAGGCACGCGCATGCTCTCGAGCTCATCCTCATCAGTGCAGGCGATATCACCGGCAGTCATACGCTGTCCGGTCAACAGGAAGGTCAGACGGCAGGCGGCATCGATGGAAATCGAGGCGATGCGATCGAGATAGCGCGATACCATGATGGCGCGGCGCAGGTCGTCATAGTTGCTGTCGTCGTCCATAAAATCGCCCGTGTCCATGCGGTTAAAGGTGCGGAAGAACTTCTCGTAGGCGGCGTGCACTGGCTCGTCCTCGACGGCCAAGTTGCAGATGATGGACATGTCGTTGGTGACGAGCGCAGAAAGCGAAGAGCCCAGCACCTGGTAGACGGCCTCAGCCTCGGCCTCGACCGTGCCGACAAGCTCCTTGGGCAGCGAGATGTCGGCCTTGATCATATGACGCGTGGCGCGGCAAATCTGGCGAACCTTATCGGTCATGCGCTGCAGGTTAAAGTCGACGTAGATGATCGTCTGCAGCAAGCGGAAGTCGGAGGCGACCGGTGACTGCGTGGCAATCAGGTTGTAGCAGACGGCCTCCAGGTTGGCGCAGCGTGCGTCAATCGAAAGCGTGCGCTTCTTGGTCTTGGTGGCGAGCTTGCGGTCGTCGGTCACATAGGCCTTCACGGCATCGTGGAGGGCCAGATCGACGGCCTCGTAGATGCTCAGCATCTCGTGGCGGGCCTCGATGAGCTGACGGGAAAACAGTTTACGCATGGTTCACTCCAATCAGTTGGGTGCGGTCATGCCGCCCGCACAGTGAATACGCACCGGACCAGATCCGATCGGCTTGGGACTAGTCGCACCGATCAGCCAAAGCGGCCGGTGATATAGTCTTCCGTCCGCGAGTCCACCGGACTGGTGAAGATCGCGTCGGTTTGACCATACTCGATGAGCGTGGCGGGCTCGCCGGCAACTTCCTGCAAGAAAAATGCGGTGTAGTCGCTAATACGAGCTGCCTGCTGCATTGAATGCGTGACGATGATGATCGTCATCTCGGGCGCCAGCTCGGCCATCAGATCCTCGACCTTAGAGACAGACGTGGGGTCGATGGCGGAGCAGGGCTCGTCCATCAGGAGGACATCGGGTTGCACCGCAAGCACGCGCGCGATGCACAGACGCTGCTGCTGACCGCCCGAGAGCGCCAAACCATCCTTGTTGAGCTGATTGGATACCTCTTTCCAGAGGTTGGCGCGTTTGAGCGATTCTTCCACGATGTCATCGAGGTCGCTTTTGCTAGTCACGCCCTGCAGACGAGGGCCAAAGGCGACATTCTCGTAAATGGATTTGGGAAACGGGTTGGGCTGCTGAAAGATCATGCCCACGCGACGACGGAGGTCGACCGGGTCGACGCCCTCGGCATAGATATCATTGCCGTCGAGCGTCATGGTGCCCTCGACGCGCGTACCCTCGATCAGGTCATTCATGCGGTTGATGCAGCGCAAAAACGTCGACTTGCCGCAGCCCGAAGGGCCAATGAAGGAGGTGATGGCGTTTTTGGCGATGTTGAGGTCAAGCCCCGTCAGCGCATGAAAGTCACCGTACCAAAAGTTGAAATCCTTGGCCGTAATGGCCGCTTGCTCCAGCGTTGGAGCGGACTGATAAACGGACATGGGACTCCTTAACTAGCGACGCTTGCGCGACAGGAAGCGCGCAAACAGGTTGAAGGCCAGAATGATCACCATCAGCAAGAGCGCGGTGCCATAGGCTGCGTTCATGTTGATGCCGTCGTTGGCAAGCAGGTACAGGTGAACCGTCATGGGGCGGCCGGAATCGAGCGGCGAAATAGGTAGATTGATGGCTTGGCCCATGGTGTAGAGCACCACCGCGGTCTCGCCAATGGCACGGCCGATGGCAAGGACGATGCCTGTGGCAATACGGCCAAAGGCAGAAGGAAGCACGATCTTGGAGACAACCTGCCACTTGGTGGCGCCCAGACCGTACGCGCCCCAACGGATATAGCGTGGAACGGCGCGAATGGCCTCTTCGGTGGTGCGCATGACGATGGGAAGCATCAAGAGCGCGAGTGCCAGAGCGGCCGAGACCATCGAAAGGCCCAGGCCCATGGCCTCGACAAACAAGGCATAACCGAACAGACCCATAACGATGGAGGGCACCGAGGCCAAAGCATCGGCAGCGTAACGGATGAGCTCGACGACCTTGCCCTGCTTGGCGTACTCGGCCAGATAGACGGCCGCTAGCACGGCGATCGGCGTGCAGATGAGCATGGCGAGCGCCGTCACATAGACGGTCGAGACAATCGTAGGCCAAATGCCGCCCTCGGCGTTGACGCCTTGGGGCCAACCGAAGATAAAGTCGAGCGAGATATGCGGCAAGCCGTTAACAACCACGTAGGCGATGATAGCGACCAGCACCAGCGTGGTGATGTAGGCCGCGGCGCGGAACACACCGAGCATGATCTTGTTTGACAGGTCCTTGTTGATACGGCCCTTCTTGCCGTGGGAAAGGGCACGCTTGATGCGCTCGCGCGACGAGGTCGTATCGACCGTCGTGTCAACGGAATCGGACATAGCCTACCCCCTCTTCTTGGAAATCAGACGGACGATGCCCACCAGCGCGGCGGAGATGATAAACAGGACCACGCCCATGCCAAACAGCGCCGAGCGGTGCAGACCCGAGGAATAGCTCATGTCGAGCGCAATCTGGCTCGTGAGCGTCGAGATGGGGCTCGCAATGCTGTCGGGAATAACCGGGGCGTTACCCACGACCATGAGCACGGCCATGGTCTCGCCGATGGCACGGCCCATACCCAGCACGATGGCATCCACGATACCCAGCTTGGCGGCAGGTAACACGACCTTATAGATGGTCTGCCACTTGGTGGCGCCCATGGCATAGGATGCCTCGCGAATGCCCATGGGAATGGAATTGAGAGCATCGATGGTGAGCGTGGTGATGGTAGGAACGATCATGATGGCAAGCACGAACCACGCCGTCAGCGCACCAAAACCAAGACCACCGGTCAGTTGTGCGATAAACGGGCGGATGATGATCATGCCGAAAAAGCCGTAGATGATAGAAGGGATGCCGGCCAGCAGGTCGACGGCAGGGCTGATGAGCTTGCGCACGCGCTTGCCGGCGATCTCGACCAGGTATACGGCCGTACCCACACCTAGCGGCACGCCCATGGCGAGCGCACCGACGGTCACCAGACCTGAGCCGGCAAGCAGCGACATGATGCCGTAGTGGCCCTCAGAGGGCGCCCACGTAAAGCTAAAGAAGTCCGCCAGACCGATGTCAGTAAAGACGGGCAGCGCCGAGTACGTGGTAAAGACAAAAATCAGGATGACGGTAACGACCGCCAAGAACGCGCAGGCAAAGAAGATCCACTGCAGCGCCTTCTCCTTGATATAGGTACTGCGCGATACGAGCGCCAGCTCGCGCTTCTTGGGCGTCTGAACATTCTGCTCAGTCTGGGAGTTTTCCTGTGCTTCCATGCTACTCACTCCCCTTCTCGTCGTTGGTGACGGGAATAAAGCCCGCCTCGCGAATCTGCTTGTCCATCTTTTCGGACGTCACATAGTCGATGTAATCCTGCGCCTGCTGCGAAGGCGCACCCTTCACAAAGAAGTAAAGGTCGCGCGAGATGGGATAGCCGCCACTCGCGACCGTCTTCTCGGACGCCTCAACATGATTGACCGAGACGGCCTTGACCGAGGTCTTGGCGTTGAGGCTATCGACGAAGCCCAGCGAAATGTAGCCGATGGCCCCACGCGAACGAGATACCACGTCGCGCACCTGGCCCGTACCCGAAAGAACGGCCGAGCGGCGATCGAACGGCGTGCCATCCATCACGATGGTACGGAAGGCCTCGCGCGTACCGGACGCCTCGTCTCGGTTGATGACCTGAATCCTCAGGTCCTCGCCACCGACCTCTTTCCAATTGGTAATCTTGCCGGCGTAGATATCGCGGAGCTGCTCGGTCGAGAGGTTATCGACGGGGTTGTCGTCGTTCACGATGACCGCAATACCGTCGTGGGCAATGACGATGGGAGTCAGGCCCAGATCCTGTTCGTCGGCATTGAGTCCACGGGAGGAGCTGGCGATATCGGCCGTGCCGGCGCTGACGGCCTCGATCCCAGCGGAAGAACCCAAACCGGAAACGAGCACGTCGATGCCGGTCTCCTCCTTAAAGCCCTCGGCCGCAATCTCGGCGATAGGAAGGCAGGTCGTGGAGCCGGCCACGGTAATGGAAGAGGTCGAAGATCCCGAAGAACAGGCGCACAGCGTAAGCGTAAGCACAGCGGCGCTCAGAACCGATACGATCTTTCTCATAGCATCACGCCGATCGCAGCATGGCGCCCACAGGTGCCGTCCTCGTTACGGTAGGAATAAAAGCGGTCGTTCTGACGCACGGTCGAAAGCTGGGTATCCACGATATTATCCGCGTCGACACCGACATCTACCAGCGCCTCGCGAATGGCAGCGGAAAGATCAAGCATGCGAGAGGTATTCGCATCGATGCAAGAGAACTCGGCGGCAAAGCGATCCATGAGTTCCTGGGATACCTCATATTCGTCACCCAAGATATGGGGGCCGATATAGGCGGAAACGTCGCTCGCATCGCAACCGGCAGCATCGCAAAGCGCCTGGCACGCCTTGGCGGAAATACGTGCAATCGTGCCCTTCCAACCGGAGTGCACCACGGCAAATCCGCCGGGGGCCACCAGCACCACGGGAACGCAGTCGGCAAAGCAGAGCAGCACGGGCACGTTATGCGCCGTGCAGACGATGGCATCACAGCCCTCGGCAATCTGCTCGCGAACGTCCTCAAGGTCATCGGCGCCGTTCGAGGTCACCGCAACGATATGATCACCATGGACCTGATTGGGAACGAGCAGGTTGTGCTCGCACTCGGCGGC
This sequence comes from uncultured Collinsella sp., assembly GCA_902482615.1. GTDB lineage: Bacteria > Actinomycetota > Coriobacteriia > Coriobacteriales > Coriobacteriaceae > Collinsella. Next base: position 5,516 of record CABTAA010000037.1, on the reverse strand, counting down.
ACCCATAGCCTCGAGCGCACGACGACGATTTTCTTGAACAGCAAAGGGGTCATCGCCAACATGCGAGCCCAAGTTGAGTGAGGAGTACGCATCTTCGGAAACGCCACCGGCGCGCTCGGTGAAGGCAAAGCGAACATCGGATGTCGCGCCCTCCACCAACGTAACTCCATCATGGTCGACACGCGAAACTTTGTCCGCACGTGCTGCCATACTAAAGCCTCCTAATAACACAAGTACCGCGGCATCGCCGCTACAGCACGCGTTTATACGGCTGTCATACTTCTCTAAAAGGATACCTGCTGCGCTGGAGGCAATCGTAAAGGGAACGTAAAGAGATTGGAGGTTCTAGTTTACAAAGTCGAAATAAAAAGGGCGCGTCCATACGGACACGCCCCTGCGCACAACAATGCAAAGAACGACTTAGAAGCTACCGCGCTTCAGGAAGTCGGGAAGCTCGAACTGATCGTTGCCGAAGTTAGGAAGCTCGGTGCCACCGACGTTGCGGGTCGGAGCGGCCTGAGCCGGGCTCGTGGCAGGAGCGGTGCGCTGCGGCTCAGCGGAGGCAGCGGCCTTGCTCTGAGACTGCTGAGCAGCAAAGAGCTCGTCCTGACGGTTGACGTTGGAGTCGGAGAAGCCCGTAGCGATGACGGTGATACGCACCTGATCGCCCAGGGACTCGTCGACAACGGTACCGAAGATGATGTTGGCCTCGGGGTCGACGGCGTTGGCGACAACGTCGGCGGCGTCGCTGATCTCCTGGATGCCCAGGTCCTTGGAACCGGCGATGGAGAGCAGCACGCGCGTGGCACCATCGATGGAGCTCTCGAGCAGCGGGCTGGAGATGGCCTGCTGGGCAGCGTCGACGGCACGGGTGTCCCCAGAAGAGGTACCGATACCCATCATGGCGGTACCGGCCTGCTTCATGATGGTCTTAACATCGGCGAAGTCCAGGTTGATGATACCGGGGACGGTGATGAGGTCGGTGATGCCCTGGGTGCCCTGGGAAAGGACGCCATCGGCAATCGCGAAGGCCTCGAGCATGGTGGTCTTCTTCTCGGCGATGTCGAGCAGCTTATCGTTAGGGATGACGATCATGGTGTCGACGCAATCGGAGAGGGTCTTAATGCCCTCCTCGGCACTCTTCTTGCGCTTGCGGCCCTCGAAGGTGAAGGGCTTGGTCACGACGGCGACGGTCAGCGCACCGACCTCGTTCATCGCGATATCGGCAACGATGGGAGCAGCGCCGGTACCGGTGCCACCGCCCTCGCCGCAGGTGATGAACACCATGTCGGCACCAGCGAGCGCCTCGGCAATGTCGTCGCGGGACTCATCGGCAGCCTTGCGGCCAACCTCGGGGTTGGCGCCGGCGCCCAGGCCGCGGGTAAGGTCGGTGCCGATGTGCACCTTGATATCGGCATCAGAGATCGCGAGTGCCTGAGCATCGGTGTTGATGGCAACAAACTCGACGCCGCGGATGCCCTCTTCGATCATTCGATTGACCGCGTTGGTACCGCCGCCGCCGACGCCGACCACCTTAATGACGGCAAGGTAGTTGTTGATCTCTGTCTCGTGCATGTCGGTCCTCCGAACAAAGGTTATAGCCATAGCATGGGTCGACCCCTGCGCACATTAACCTTCAGGTTGAAAGTAAATGCAAAGGTAAACCGTATTATGTTTGCACATTATGAACGTATCAGTCAAATAATTGACCGTGAAAACCAAACAAACCAGATAAACGGCGTGGTATGGCCCCTCAACAAAGCATCAACCAGCGCTACGAGGTCGGAGCGTTCCTAAATGTATAGTTACCCGGAGAGCGCACATTGATATACGTTACGCCCTCTACCTGCGAAAGCAGCTTGGTGACTACGCGCTCCTTCTTGACGATATCGTTCGAATCGCCCAGCGACACCTCAATGCCGTTATTGAGGTTTGCCGAGATGGCTTCGACCGAAGGCGTGGAAATATCCTTGACTTGTCCCAAGAACTCGCTCGAAAAACCACGCACATAATCCAAGCCAGCCTTAACGGCCTTGGAGCTCACTGCCTGGCCGGAAACCGGAGCGACATCCGCCGAGACATCAGTCAACAACACCGCGCCATAGTGCTTAGCGAGCGCCAGCGCGGCATCAATGCCGGTCAGGGTATTTGAGCCCTGCCCCGTCGTGATGACGTTGCCCTGGTCATCCACTTCGACCGACGTCGACAGCGGGGCGATCCAGGTGTCATCATCCCCGATGGCCCAGGCAAGGTCATCGGAGCTGATATAGGCAATTGCAATGACCTTGCGCTCCATCGGCGTAATGATGAGCGTATGTGGGAACTGACGCTGGACATCCACGCCCGAGACCCACGGGTTCTGCTTGAGGTCCTCGGTAATCTGGTCGGGATCGACGTTAAAAAGCGACGTTCCCTCGGGCAAATCGATCAGCTGGATAGCATCGTGCTTCGTCACATGCTCGCTGCCTTGAATCTGAATATCAGTGGCGGTAAACAATCCAGAGTTAATCACCACGATAGCAACGACGACGAGCACGGCCAAGACGGCCAAAACGCCGCCCACGATTTTGCCTTTGCCTGTAACGACAGAAGCGGCGTCTGATGTTTTATTTGCCATCGCCCTAAGTAAAGACAACGGGTTGACGCCTTTTTTACCCGAAGGCTTCTTGGCGGTAGCCGGCACCGATGTCAGCGAGCGCGGTTTCGATGCGCCCAGCGTGCGACTCGGACGCGCCGCCTTAGTTCCTGTCGAGGGCTTAGGAGTTGCCATAGGACGGGCAGGCTTGGCGCCCATAACAGGCTTTGACGTCACCGAGGGACGCGAGGACTTTTTTGCGGCCGGACGATTACCGAGCTGCGAGCCGACAACCGGACGACTGGTCTGTCGAGCATGCCCGACAGGCTTAGAGTGCGCGACGATATTGCGTTGAGGTTTGGCAGGCGCGCCGGAACGCCCTCCGGCGCGGCGGAAGGTGGGTTTCGATGCTCTAGAAGCCGAGGAATTTAACTTCCGGTCTGAGCTCGATGCCATACGCCTCCCTCACCTTTCCGTGCACATGTCTGATAACCGCGGCAACGTCATCGGCCGAGGCAGTTCCGTTATTAACGATAAAATTAGCGTGAACGGGCGAAACTTCCGCGCCGCCAATCGAAAAACCCTTTAATCCACAATCCTCGATAAGCTTGCCCACGCTCGCATCGGGCGGGTTGCGAAAGACCGACCCGCAGGATGCGCGACCCATGGGCTGTGTACGCTTGCGCCTCGTCAGGTACCGCTCCATGCGCTCGCGAATGTCGGCCTTGGGCGCCGGTTTAAGCTTGAGCACGCACTCGAGGATGATCTCATTGCGGGGAAGGCTACATTCGCGGTAGCCCCAAGTGATCTCGGACCCCGCATAATGTTTGATACCGGATGCCGGGTCAAACGTTACGACATCCTCAACCAGCGAGCCAATCCACTCGGTCCGTGTGCCGGCATTCATAGATATCGCACCGCCAACCGAACCAGGGATGCCAACGGCAAACTCAAGGCCCGAGAGGCTACGCGACAGGGCATCGTTGACCAGGCGCGCAAACATCACGCCCGCACCGACCGTCAGCGTACAACCGTCATCGGCAACAACCGTGCGCTGAAACTCACGTCCGAGCGAAATGACGGCGCCGCGATAACCGCCATCGGCAACCAGCAGATTGGAGCCCTTGCCGATGATGACCCACGGCACCTGCTCGCGATCGAGCACCGCCACGGCGCGGCGGAGGGCATGATAGCTATGGCACGTCACAAAGAGGTCGGCCTTGCCGCCGATACGATAGCTCGTATGACGCGCAAGGCGCTCATCCTCGATCACATCCGTGTCGATCATGCCCGAGAGCGCCATGACGGCGTTAAACAGACCCATTAGACTTAAGCGTCTTTCTTGGCAGTCAGATACTCAATGAACTCGGGACCGACGGTCGTAACGTCACCGGCACCCATAGTGAGCAGCAGGTCGCCCTCGCCCACCATCTGCTTGAGCTCCTGATTGAGCTCAAGACGGCTGGAGCAGTACACGACCTCCTTGCCAGGATGCTTGGCGCGCACGGTATCGGCGAGCATCTTAGAGGTGACACCCGGAATGGGCATCTCGCCAGCCGAGAACACATCAATCAGCAGCAGTTTATCGGCATTGGCAAATGCATCGGCAAAGTCGTCGCACAGGGCCTGCAGGCGCGAATAGCGGTGCGGCTGGAACACGACGTCGACGTGCTTGTAGCCCAGCGACGAAGCAGCAGCAAGCGTCGCCTTGATCTCGGTGGGGTGATGGCCGTAATCATCGACCACGGTGATGCCATCGATATCGCCCACGTGGGTAAAGCGACGGCGGACGCCCTCAAAGCTCGAGAGCGCCTTGGCGGCGGCGTCGATGTCAAGGCCCAGGACATGGGCGACGGTGAGCACCGCCGTGGCGTTGAGCATGTTGTGGCGACCGGGATTGCTCTTGATCTCCACAGCGTGCTCAGTGCCGTCCTCAAAGCGAACGATAAAATCGCTCTGGATGCCCTTGACATCCGGGTGCATGCAGACGATGTCGTTGCTCTCGGCAAAGCCGTAGGAAAGCACGTGACGGCCCGTCGACTTGGCGAGCTCGACCAGATGCGGGTCCTCGCCGCAGACGATGACGGTACCGTCCTCGCCCACCAGGCTCATAAATTTGGCGAAAGTTGCCTCGATCTCCTCGATACCCGAGTAGTGATCGAGGTGGTCGGCCTCGACGTTGGTCACAATGACCACGTTGGGGTTCAGGAACAGGAAGGAGCTGTCGGACTCGTCTGCCTCGGCGACGAAGTAGTCGCCCGAGCCGTTCTTGCCGTTCGTGTCATAGCCCTCGACGATGCCACCGATCAAGAAGCTCGGATCCAGACCCATGCGGTCGAGCATGGTGGCGCACATCGAAGACGTGGTAGTCTTGCCATGCGTGCCGGCAACAGCGACGGTGGTGTAGCCGTGGCCCAAAGCAGAGAGCATCTTGGCGCGGGGCCACACGGGAATACCAAGCTCGCGAGCGCGCACGAGTTCAGGGTTGGACTCCGGAATAGCGGTGGAGACAACAACCACGTCGGGCTTGACCTCGTCGATCGTGGCGGCCTCATGGCCCACATGCACCTTCACGCCAGCGCGGGTAAGCTGACGGATATAACGTGACGTCTTAAGGTCGGAGCCGGTAACGGCATAACCACGCTCATGCAGAACGAGGGCGATGCCGCTCATGCCGGCGCCGCCGATACCGATAAAGTGGGCGCTCTTAAACTCGGGCGCGGAGGTTGCAGTCTGGGAATCAGCCATGTGCTCGTGTACTCCTTGCGTAAACACTGCCTGTAACCCGTTAACTGTACCGCACCTACCGCATCAGCGCGAGGGCGACCGACGATATCCCGCCTAACTAACGCAAACCCTCTACCGCATCCGCCAGAAGAGCGGCGGCCCTATCCTGAGCCAGACCACGCGCCGCCTGACGCATGGCGTCGCGAGGCGCCGC